>JALXCS010000309.1 GCA_026990815.1 Methylomonas sp.
CGCGGATGAAGTCCGGACTTTGGCCAGTCGTACTCAAGAATCGACCCAGGAAATTCAGGATATGATTGAGCGGTTGCAAGCGGGCACCATGGAGGCGGTTTCAGTTATGCAGGCCGGACAGAAGCGAACAGTGAACACTGTTGAGGAGACAAAACGTGAAAGTGTTTTTCTGGCCGATATTATTAATTCGATTTCCGAGATTGATGATATGTGTCGGCATATAGCAAGTGCCTCTGAGCAACAATCTTCTGTTGCGGAAACCATGAGTCAGAGTGTTGAGCATATCAATCAAGTGACGCATCAAAGTTTGCAAGGATCACAGCAAACGCTTGAAAATAGCGTTGGCCTGAGGCAATTGTCTGATCGAATAAGAGCTCTGATTAGCCGGTTCAGGTTGGCGGGTTGATCGTGCTAGTAGGAAAAAATTTTCAGTTTTATTTTGGTGCGCAATCGGCTTTTAGTAACGCTGGTAAATCTGCTATCGAGGCAATGACGTAGTCTGGTTTGGTTTTAGAGGCTTGCAGGTAATCTTCACGGTATTTTCCAGTTTTGACAAGTATTCCTGCTATACCTGCTGCTTGTCCTCCAGCAATATCGGAATCGATGTCATCGCCAATAATAGCAACATTGCTACTGGGCAAGGCAATGCTGCTCAAGGCCATTTGAAAAAAATCCAGTGCGGGTTTGCCAATCAGGGCTGCCTTTTTATTGCTTGCATATTCCAGTGCAGTGATAAAGCCGCCGATATCCATTTGTAAGCCTTGTTCGGTTTGCCAGAAACGATTTTTGTGGATGGCAATTAATTCAGCTCCTTCAATCAGAAGTTTGAATGCCCTGTTCATTAATTGATACGACCAGGCGTCGCCAATATCTCCAATAATGACAAAATCAGCATGTTCATCGGATTGTTGAAATCCCCTGAAATCCTGTTTGACATCCTCAGCAAGCAGCAGATGACAAACAGGGTTTGAGAGTTGTTGTAGCAAAATAATGGCAGCTTGTGGTGCGCTAATGATTTCCTCAAGGGAGATGTCAAAGCCAAGTTTAGTCAGTTTTCTGTGTAACGATTTCCGGCTTAAGGTGCTGGTGTTGGTGATAAATCTGCGTCTGAGCCCCATTGAGCTGATTTTTTGCAATGCTTGTGGTGCTCCAGGGATAGCTTGTTGACCAGTGTAAAGAACGCCATCCAGATCAATGAGAATGCCCTTGATTTTGTTTGTCTTGTTCATCATCAATAAATATAAAGTGATTGTCGTTGCCAGACCTGTCCATTGGCTAAGCGTTGTTCCGGAGTTGAGTAGGTGTATTGATAAAGATGGGTACGCAGATATTTGGGCGGATTTTCTGGAAATGGATTGTATGCCAATAGCGCTAGAACTGCGGGTGAGGCAAGCTGAAGTTGATCCAGGAAAGCTTGCAACCAGAGTGGTTTTTGCGGTGCTGCCAGGGCAGCAAACCACATTTGCCAGTCTAGTCTGGGCTGATGAGGAATGTTGTAACTTAGTAGTTTGGTTAAACGGTCCGGTTTGTATTTGAAGCCATATTCAAGCCAATGTTTGCCGTCATTGGAGCCTTCGATAATAATTTCAGCGCGTACAGTTGTCATAATGGCAAATGGCCCGTAATTATTGATCACGGCAAAAGCTGAAATAGTTTTAATCAGGTTGTAAATTGGGGTGGCCGGAAGTTTATGGGTATGATAAATCCAGGTATGCGTAGCAGCTAAGAAAAACACCAGAAATGCCCAGGTGCCAGCAAAAGCATTTGCTGCTTTTCCAGCAAGGGGTTTTTTGCCAGAAATTATTGCAAGTGATTGTTGAGGAAAAAATTTTTCTATATCCCGGTCTTCGAATAAGAATAGGCACAACAAAAGTGTCAAAAGATTAAAGAAACCGTAATTTCCGGTGGCAATAATGCTGCATTGCAAAATAATGAAGCTCCAGGCCGCAAATAATCGGAATCGGCGGGGGAAAAACACAAAAAAAGGAACCACAAGTTCGATAAAAAAGACACCTACAATACATATTCGATGAAACCAGTCCGGTAAGAAGTAGGCGTAATAGGCCAGCGGTGATGGCAATGGCTGGGTTAGATAATGATAATTTAGTGCAGTGAGATTGGCCCAAGATGGATCGCCACTGGCCAGTTTTACAATTCCAGCCATCAACATGAAGCGGGCGATTAACCACCGGTACAAAAATATGATAATGGCGGAACCCCAGGTTAGAAAAATTCCCAGAAATCCGGCTTCCAGCAATAAACCATCCCATTGAAACGCAGTGAAATCTTGACCTGCCGTGACCAGTGATAAATATAAAAGATAGCAGAGAACCAGAGAGGCTCGTGTGCCAAGATTCAAGGTCAACAATGTTGCCGCTACCAGGCCCGAATAACAAATCAGGTAGAGTGCGGAATTTGAGGTATCTAGCCAGAAAAAAGTTGGAAATAGCCGGTATCGATCGAATGCAGGGAGTGATTCCAGGGTCCTGAGTTTTGCGCTTATTGGAAGGATGCCATCAGAACCGATTAATCCCTCTATTTGTAAGGCAAGCGAGGCAAAAGCCGCAAAATAAATTAATCCAAGACCGCGTAGAAACAGCCAGCTGATGCTTATTTGGTAGGTTGGGACCATACGCCATCCTTTACTTTCAGGAAATGCCCATTGCTTAATTTTTTGCCAGAACAGGTCTTGCTTGATAGGAATTTGCAATGCCATCATAGCTGAGCGGTTTAAATTTTTAGCTTGTTTTGATTCTAGCTGGAATTCTGGCGTATTGTAAAGATATTTTGGAGAGGTTTAGCTCTGTCGGATTAATATACAAGGAATGGCTTTAGTTGCGAAGGGTTTTGGGCGCGGCTAAAGCCGTCTTCTACAGAGACGGCAAGATCAGGTGTTCTTGAAAAAAAGAATTTGTCGAAGTGGATTAGCGCAGTACAGACCTGTTGAGTTAATTGCGTGAGCGTCTTTTTTTCTTGTGTTTGTCTTTCTTTTTGCTGCCGCCTAGCCGGGTAGCTTTAAAATCAGTCAAGGAAAGATTTAATTGCTGGCCTGCGACCCAGGCATTTTGTATTTTATTGATCACTGGGTCAGGAAGGTCAGCCGGTAAATCAACAAAGCTAAAATCATCATGTATTTCTATCTGGCCAATTGATTTGCTGTTCAGGTTGCCCTCGTTGGCAATTGCGCCAACAATATTGCCGGGTTTTGCATCGTGATTGCGGCCAACTTCAATACGATATCTTAATAATTCCCCTGGTGCTTTTGAGAAGCCTTTTTTTCTTGGGCGATCATTGTTTCCGAGGTGTTTTTCAATAGGCTGATTGCGTTTTTCTGGGCGGTGTTTAATCAATAATGGTTTCCCGCCTTGTGCAAGTTTGGCAAGGGCGGCGGCAATTTCGAGTGCGGGGACATCGTGTTCTTGCTGGTATTGTTCAAGTAAAGTTGCGTAAAACTCAAGATTTTCTGCGGCCAGGGTGTCAGTAATTTTTTGAAAAAACTTGGCGATTCGCTGGTCATTGATAACCTCGGTTGACGGCAAGGTCATGGGTTCAATTTTTTTGTTGGTAGCTTTTTCTATGGCTCGTAACAATCTTTTTTCACGTGGGGATACGAAGAGAATGGCTTCCCCGCTTCGCCCGGCTCTGCCCGTGCGTCCAATTCGATGAACATAAGCTTCGGTATCATAGGGGATGTCATAGTTAATGACATGGCTGATTCGGTCAACATCAAGACCTCTGGCGGCAACATCAGTAGCAACCAGGATATCGAGATCCCCCTTTTTTAGTCGGATAATGGTTCTTTCTCGCTGGTTCTGCGCACTATCACCGCTTAATCCGGCAGCGACATAGCCTCTCGCTTCA
>JALXCS010000310.1 GCA_026990815.1 Methylomonas sp.
ATCGAATCAACTTCTTCATCAAACAATTCAATTCGAAAAGGCGCCTTGCTGCCCATTGGAAAAATATCTACGATAGAACCCCGAACAGCAAATTCAGCATGTTGATAAACATGAGAAACACATTGATAACCAACGCTTTCCAGTCGAGCACGGTTCTCTTCCAGATTAAAGTCAGCACCAAGACGAATAGCAAAACTGTTAGCTAAAACATGTTCTCTCGGTGCCAAACGGTGCATTAAAGTTGCAACGGATATTATCAGTGCGCCACTTTTGGTTTGCGGCAGAAGCGCCAGGGTTTTCAAGCGCTCGGAAACAATTTCAGGAAGCGGTGAAAAAACATCATAAGGCAAGGTTTCCCAATCAGGGAAATGCAATATGCTCGATTCATCCTGCAGAAAAAATGCCAGCTCATGCTCCAGGCGTAATGCAGTCTGACTATCAGGTGTGACGATAACAAACAAGCGTTGTTCATTCTTGATCGCCGCAGCTAACGACAACGAGTCAGCACATCCGGATAATCCCGTCCAAACAACCGGCTGTTTATCTTTTGGGACAAGTGGAGAAAAAAGCGAACGTTTGCTGGTCATTTAGTGAGCCGAATTTCGATTAGCACTTGCAAGGCTTGAAATAAAATCCGGTTATTTTCCCACATTGTCGAAGAAATCTGTACCTGAAATAAACATGGCATCGCCATAACTGAAAAACCGGTACTGTTTTTCAATGGCATGTTGATAGGCTTGCATGATTCGATCATAGCCCGCAAAAGCAGACACAAGCATTAGCAAGGTCGATTCCGGCAAATGAAAATTAGTCAATAAAGCATCAACGGATTTGAATTGATAACCAGGAGTGATGAATAAACCCGTATCACCAAAACCAGCCTTTAATTTTCCAGAAGCAGAAGCTGATTCTAAGGCACGGACAGAAGTCGTACCAATGGCTATGACCCGCCCGCCTTGCTCTCGCGTTTGTTTTACGGCCACGACCACGTCATCAGAAACCTGAAAGTATTCCTTATGCATAATGTGATCGTCAAGATTCTCTACCCGAACCGGCTGAAAAGTACCGCTACCAACATGAAGCGTAACAAATACACTTCTAACGCCATTATCTGCAATCCGCTGCAATATTTCTTGGCTGAAGTGTAATCCTGCCGTGGGCGCAGCAATCGCTCCGGCCTGTTCGGCAAATAAAGTTTGGTAACGTTCCCGATCATCCAGGTCATCTTCCCGCTCAATATAAGGTGGCAAGGGTATATGACCAATACGTTGCAATATCTCATGAATTTTAACGTCTCCCAAAAATTCCAATTCGAATAATTCATCTATTCTGCCTAGTATTTTGCATGAGAACTCTTCATTCAAATAAATGACTGTTTCAGGCTTTGGTGATTTACTGGCCTTGACGTGGGCAATGACAACAAAATCATCAACAATGCGCTCTATCAGAATTTCAACTTTGCCACCGGTTGACTTGTTACCGTACAATCTGGCCGGGATTACCCGGGTATTATTAAAAACCAGCAAATCATTAGTGTGGATATAATCCACGAAACCTGAGAATCGTTCATCAATCAATCGCTCTTGCACACAATCCACCACCAACATCCGACTAGCATCCCTTTTAACCAAAGGTTTTTGAGCAATCAACGATTCCGGTAAAACATAATTGAAATCACTTTTTTTCATTTCGATAGAGACAATCAAACCCAAAATTAAGTTGGAATAAAAAAGGAAATTAATTATACTATAGGGCTATTGCCGGGGTGGCGAAACTGGTAGACGCGCTGGATTCAAAATCCAGTGGTGGCAACACCGTGTCGGTTCGATTCCGACCCTCGGTACCAAGAATACAAAAACCCTTTAAAGATTTTATCTTTAAAGGGTTTTTTAGTTTCCAAATAAAGTGTCGACATCTCATTACTGAGTCCCCAGAAAAATAACGACACAAACTTTCACACTATCCACATTGACAAATTAAAAAAGTCTTTTAACTTCAGCAAAATCTTTGCTACAAGAACCAAAAAAATTCCTGTACTATTCCCGTTAAATTTTAAAAAAAATTGCAAGATGCTGATAAATAAAGCCATATCCCTTTCATTAAAATAATCTGATTTAGTCAGACTTGGTATCATGAAGTTCTTACGTTTTCTAGCAGTAGACCCTGTCAATCTTAGCTTAAAAGGCAAAGCTATATCCTTAATAGCTTGTTTCTGTTCAATATTTTTTATTGCTCTTATCACCCACATATTCGCCATAGGACCAGAATATCCAATGATTGTCGCCTCTATGGGGGCTTCTGCAATAATTCTGTTTTTTATTCCAAATAGTCCACTTGCCCAGCCTTGGCCTTTTGCCGGAGGACAAATATGCTCAGCAGTAATAGGTGTCGCATGTGCGTTAAATATTCCCGAAACTGCAACTGCGGCAGCTGCTGCAGTGGGAGGATCAATACTGGTTATGCTGTTACTGCGTTGTTTACACCCTCCAGGTGCTGCTACCAGTCTAGCCCCAGTTATGGCAGGAGAGTCAATTACATCCCTTGGTTATGATTTTATTATCCAACCCGTTACCATGAACGTGGCTATTATGCTGCTTTTAGTCATTTTTATTAACCGCTGGGTACTGAAACTTGGTTACCCCTCGCCACTTCCCTCAACAACCCTTCTTCCTGAACATAAGCAATCGACCGTCCCCAGCCATCAGATTGGCATTTCAGAACAAGATCTGGCTCAAGCCATCAATGATTTGGATTTTTTTGTTGATATGACTCACGATGAACTCAGCCAGATATTAACCCAAACTGAATTAAACACCTTTAAGCGAATTCGAAAAAATATCTTCTGCAGTGACATCATGATAAGAAATGTTATCACCGTTGAGTATGGAACCAATGTGGAAGATGCCTGGAAAACAATGCTTGAACATAAATTAAAGGCATTACCTGTCACCGACAAAGCCAATTATATTATTGGCATCCTAACCTGGCACGATTTTTTCAAATTTATTAATTTAAGCACTTACGAAAGCTTTCCTGAAAAACTGCGCAGCTTTATTCGCCGAACTGCAAATTTAAACACTAAGAAACCAGAATCAGTCGGCCATATCATGACTTCATCAGTCACAGCAGCCCTGGAAACAGCGCATATTGTTGAATTGATCCCTCTTATGTCGACTAAAGGCTTTCGCCAAATACCAATCATCAATTCCGAACATCGGTTAGTCGGTATGGTTTATCAGTCGCACCTAATTTCCGCGCTTTACAATGCTTCATTAGCGAAGGAACATTATGATAATCCACTGAAACCATAAATTGAACAATACGCAATGTTGATTTTATACAACCCAGCTGCAAGTGATTATTTAACAACCGTTCTCGCTCTTACAATATTGCAAGCATCTAGCGCATTAACCATTTAAGGAAATACCAAGAAATATGACCGTCAAAAACTACAATTAAATTTATTTATCCACATTGACATTTTGAAAAAATAGACAAGCTGACAAAAAACAATCCTTCTATAAAAATTTCAAACAACCAATATAAGCAATTAATTTAAAAAGATTTTTATAAAAAGTGTGAAAAATTACCGTTTTAAGAAAATGCACAGAATGACTAGCCTACAGGCTGTTTTTTTCAAGTTTCCCACAGGATTATCCACAGGAATTGTGGACAAATAAAAATCTCAAAAAAAGCTCACAACCATATTCAAAAAAGTACTTATTTTTTTATCGTTTCCACGCTCCGCGTGGGAATGCATTTTTTGACGCTCTGCGTCTAATATTTGAAACGCAGAGCGTCTCTGGGTGCGTCCCCACGCGGAGCGTGGGAACGATAAAATTTTTGAGGT
>JALXCS010000311.1 GCA_026990815.1 Methylomonas sp.
GGCCGAAGCTAATGCCGGTAATTAAATCACCCACTATTATATTTATGGTCACGGCCAGCTAGCATTTGTTGATCCCCAGACCGAACAGCTTTACACCTACTGCTTCGATGGTGCTGGTCACACCATTGCCATCACCGATCAGAATCAGCAAACCATCAACACCTATGCCTATGATCCTTATGGCCGGATCATTGCTGAAGACGAAACCATCAAATAGCCGTTTAGGTATGCTGGCCAGTTGGGCGTTTTCTACGAAAATAACAGCCTTTACTACATTCGGGCCAGATACTATGATGTCGGTGTTGGACGATTTATTTCTGACAAAAGTGGGCAATATTTATGTAAATCGAAACATGATCGGTGCAGTGGTTGGCATGAAGCCTTTTGGTGGAATGGGACTTTCGGGAACTGGGCCGAAAGCAAGAGGACCAAATTATTTACAGAGATTTGCTGTTGGGCAAACAGTCACTAAAAATACCGCGGCAATTGGAGGTAATGTGACGCTAATGACCCATAATTTATCTTAAGAGGTGATCGAGAATGAAAACAATAATTTCTTTAAAACCAAAAACATTGCTTGTAGTGTTCAGCATCGGATTATTGGTTCCGGTATCGGGTGCTTATGCTTATGGTAGTGGTGGTAGCAGTAAGACGACTTGTAAAAAACCGGGGTTTTCAGAGTTTAATCCACCGCATTTGGCGGAAGTTTCACCACAATCAGATTTTTCCTTGCAAGTGACTGGAAAAGTACAACCGGAAAGTATTCATGTTGCCGTAAAAAAACAAGCCGTTGATGTGAATGTTAAAAAACAGGGCAGCAAGATTCTGGTGACAGGTAAACTACCGGATTCCATTCAAAACACTTACGCAAGAATCAATATCAGCGCAAAGACCACTCAAAATTGTAAGGGTTCGGATGGTTGGTTAGTGCAGGTTAAGTAATTTTATCCGGTTCTTTAAAGCCATGAATGCCGCGCCTAGATTTTATCGCCAGCCAGTCTTTTAACAGTTTAAGTTCATTTGTTTCAGGTAAATCTTCAAGGCTGGCTTTCTTTTTTAGCCGGCGAAAAGCATCAGCCAATACTTTGTAGCGCTCGCCTGTGATCCCCGCGCGTCTTAAGCCAATGGTATTCAATTTATAATGTTTGGCTGGACGGCCGCCGATCAAAGTAAAAGGGATAACGTCCATATTTAACCCGGTTGTTCCCTGGACAATCACATATGAGCCAATTCGGCAGAATTGATGGACGACGACATTGCCGCCCATAAACACCTTATCGCCAATTTTGACAAAGCCGCCAATAGCAACGTTGTTGGCAAAAATGGTGTTATCTCCAATCTTGCAGTCATGGGCAACATGACTGTTATTCATAAAAAAACAATTTGAGCCAATGCGCGTTATGCCATTTTCATCTGCTGAACGATGAGCAGTAAATCCTTCCCTAAAAACATTGTTATTGCCTATTTCCAGCCAGGAAACAGTGTCAGAGTTAAAACTAGTGTCTTGAGGCAAATCGCCGAGAACAACATGAGGATGAATAATATTATCGTCACCCATTTTGACATAATTCTGGATTACCGCATGAGAGCCGATTTGACATCCGCTGCCCACTACCACATTTTTCTCTATGACCACGAAAGGACCAATCGCCACATTTTCGCCAATAATGGCATTATCAGCAATACAAGCAGTTGGGTGAATATTGTTTGACATTATTGGTTATCCCCTGGGATGAAATTTTGCATGGAGTTCCTGTAATCGCGCTTTAGCAATATGGGTATAAATCTGGGTGGTTGATAAATCACTATGGCCCAGCAACAACTGCACAACACGCAAGTCGGCGCCATGGTTTAGTAAGTGGGTTGCGAAAGCATGTCTTAAGCTATGGGGTGATAATTCTTTGTTGATTCCGGCTTTTTTTGCACATTTTTTTATGATATGCCAAAAAGCTTGTCGTGTCATGCCGCTTGCCCGGTTGGTGACAAAAAGTTTATCACTTTGTTTGTCTTTGAGAATAATTTTTCTATGGCTGGAAAGGTATTGTTCTAGCCAGTCCAAGGCTTCTTCACCAATCGGAACTAATCTTTCCTTATTTCCTTTACCCATAATTTTTACAACACCTAAACGAAGATTAACTTGGTCCAAACTCAAACTGACCAGTTCTGATACTCTAAGGCCGGTTGCATAAATTATTTCCAGCATGGTTCGGTCACGAAATCCCAGTGCAGAACTGGTTTCTGGCGCCATTAATAATAATTCAACATCTTGTTCGGAAAGTGAAACAGGGAGTGGTTTGCCGATGTGAGGCGACTCAATCAGTCCGGTAGGGTCGTTGGCTTTTATATTCTCCCGGTTCAAATACCCATAAAATCGCCGCAGACTGGATAAAATACGGGCTGAAGTGCGGTTGCCTACGCCATCACGAAAACGTTTTGCTAAAAAACCCGAAATATCTCCCTCATCTGCATCAACCAAGTGTTTGTTTTTCAGCCATTTATCAAATATTTTGAGATCACTGTAATAAGCACTGAGAGTGTTTTCAGACAAGCCGCGTTCAGCCCACATTGCGTCAAGGAATTGATCAATAAGTTGTTCTGATTGCATGAGGAGTACGATACTTTAATTTGTAGGCAAAGGTGCAATTGGTGTAGACAGCAATGTGTTTACTATATTAATATTACCTTAAGATTCCATGCAAGCCCTGATCCGTGTCTGTTTTTGAATTATTTTTATTTCAATCTTCTTGGGGGTGGGAGTTTTTTTTAAAAAATAACTAAAGGGATGAGCGGATGGGCTCAAAACCACAATTATATATTCTTGATGATGATGCACAGTATGCGGGCTTGCTAGTCGAAGTCGCTGCCAAATATGGCTGGTCAGTTATCGCTGAACAAAATGCAGCAACTTTTCTTTCTCTTGATTTAACAGAAAATTTTATTCTAGTGCTGGATCTTCATATGCCAGAAATTGACGGTATCGAGGTGATCCGGGCACTAGCCGATAAAAAAGCCAATTTTTTATTAATCCTGATTAGCGGCTTCGATGAGCGCGTGTTGCATTCTGCACAACAATTAGCCGAGGCTCATAAAATAAATGTATTGGCCAGTATGGTGAAGCCCATAAATATACAACGGTTTGTTAATATTCTGGAAAGTATACCAATGGGAGGTGATCAGTTTTCAGAAAAAAATCTAGTGGCCACTCCTTCGGTTACGGCGGAAGAGTTGCAACAGGCAATTCAACAACATCAGCTGGTTCTCTATTACCAGCCGCAACTTGACATGAAAACTGGTGAATTGTTAGGAGTAGAAGCATTGGTTCGTTGGAAGCACCCGGAATTAGGATTAATTTTTCCCGGACAGTTTATTTCTTTAGCGGAGAGAAGCGATTTAATTGGGGTGTTGACTGAGGAAATCATCAATATAGCTGTTGCTCAAAGCCAAAAATGGCAGGCAATGGGATTTAGTACCGTGATTTCTGTGAATGTTTCTGCTGACAATATTACCAGTTTGAGTTTACCTGAGCAGCTCATAACTCTGACTAATAAGCATGAAATTGCACCTGAAGCATTTGCATTAGAAATCACTGAAACTTCAGTGATGGAAAAACTGACATCTTCTCTTGATGTTCTTAACCGACTAAGAATGAAAGGTTTTTCGCTATCGATTGATGATTTCGGTACCGGCTATTCGTCATTGACCCATTTATATCAAGCTCCTTTCAGAGTGCTCAAAATTGATCAAAGTTTTGTCATGTCCATGCTTGAGGACAAAGAGGCCATGGTGATTGTAGAAGTATGTATTATGTTAGGGAAAAAGATGGGGATGACGCTGGTTGCTGAAGGTGTCGAAACTCAGGAAGTCTGGGATAAATTAAGAGCGCTAGGTTGTGATTTGGCACAGGGCTATTTAATGGCCAAACCTATGCCTGAAGATGAGTTGATCCAATGGGCGAAAAATCGGCAGTAAAGCATCTGTGGCCTACTTGGAATTTCTGAGCAGTGAAATAAGTAAATGCTAAAAATATCTTTTCCATATCAAAGTATACTGATATTTTTGCTCGCTTTATTGCTTGGTGCGTGTGATTCCTCTGATCAAATTCCAATTCAAAAAGTCGATAGCCGAGATCGACTAACCGATGCTGAACTTACCCACTTGCCTCATCAGCAATCTCAAGCCTTAAAAAGTAATAGCTACCTGTTTGGTTTCGATTTAAGGAGCAGTCCACATGAAGATGCAGCGCAATATCTACCCTTTTTAAAATATCTTGAAAGCGCCACGGGATATCATTTTAAACTTCACTTTACACCAAAAAATAGCACCACAATCGATGAGATCGGTGAAGGTTTAATCCAGTTTGCTGCAATGGGTAGTTTTGGTTATCTCAAAGCACAATCAAAATACCCGGTAATCATGCTGGTGCAAGGGGTAAATCGAGAGAACAAGACCCAATATCGATCCGCGTTTATTGTTAGCCCTTTAAGTCCTATCCAAAATATCAAAGAAATAAAGGGGAAGAACATGGCTTTTGGTAACCGTAATTCTACCCAAGGGTATCTTATCCCGCAAATTACATTGAAGAAAAATGGGATAGCTTTAGCAGATTTAAAGAGCTACGATTTTACGGGTTCCCATCAACGTTGTGCGGAAGTAGTCATCGCCGGTAAATTTGATGTTTGCGGCATGCAAGATACTCTGGCCGAGATTCTCGCTGACCAAGGATTGCTAAGAATCATCCATTTTTCCGATTATTTCCCATCAAGTGGGATCGTTGCAAACAAATCGCTTCCGACTGAAGTTGTTCAACGGGTGCAACAGGCATTATTGGATTTTGACCCAGAAGGTGAACATCGTAAGCTTTTATACCATTGGGGCCGGACAGAAATGCCAAAAGGGTTTGTTATTTCCAAAGAAAGTGATTTTATTGAGCTGCGCCAATGGACAAAGCGATTTGGTTTATTGCCTGATGCCTCTAGTCAAGGCCAACTGAAATGAGTTTGGTTTGGCGCATTGTCTTATTAATTTTGATGATAACCTTGGTAACTTCTGTGGCAAATTTTATGTTGATGCAACATCAACAAGAAAAGTTACATCAAGATTCTGAAGAAGTCTTTGTTCGGACTGTTGTGCAATCGCTACGCGATACTTTAGTTCAGGATGTGATTGATGGTAACAAGTTACGTGTTACCAATATGCTAAGAGATTTAGTTAGTCATGATAACCCTATTGAATATTTGTATATTGCGGGTGAAGGTAAGCGGTTATTTGCACACTCTTTTAAAGACGGTTTTCCCCGTTATCTGCTTGCCAATAAAAAAGCTCTAATTGAACAAGAAGGTATGATGCTGGTTAATAAGTACCAGACAGAACAGCATCTTATCTATGAATATTGCGAAGTGCTAATACCCGGTTTGAACCCTGTTTTGTATATTGGCATCAATCAATCCTCAATCGCTGAAAAATTTTCTGCCAATAGGCAAGTCATTATTATGACCGGGCTTGGTATAGCGTTGGTGGCATTATTGGCGGCTTTTTTCTGGGGACAGCGAATTGTCAAACCATTAGGGTTACTGGTTAAAAAAATAGCTGATTATGGGAAGGGTAAGGCCATTCACTTTGATGACTTGCAGACGGCTGATCAAGAAATTTGCCAATTGTCTACTGTTTTACAATCGGCAATGGATGAACGCCGCCAAGCGCTGAAAAATTTGCAAGAAAGCGAGCAGCAAGTTTTACTGTTGCTTAATTCGACCGCTGAAGGAATTTACGGTATTGATATCGACGGTTGTTGTACCTTTGTCAACCAAGCCTGTATCTCTATGCTTGGATATCAAGATGCATCTGAACTGATCGGTAAGAATATGCATGATCTAATTCATCATAGTGATCAAGAATGCCATCATAATCCAGTTGAGAATTGCTTCATTTTCCAGGTATTTAAGAAAGAAAAGGGCGTCCATGTAGATAATGAAGTGCTATGGCGCAGGGATGGCAGTAGCTTTGCTGCGGAATATTGGTCTTATCCTATTTTTAAAGAAGGAAAATGTGTTGGCGCTGTGGTTACTTTTCTTGATATTACTGAACGGGTAGAAGCTTTAAAGGCATTGCAGGAGAGAGAACAGTTACTTTCCATTACCCTAAACAGCATTGGCGATGCCGTTATTACAACTGATGAAAATGGCAATGTGACACACCTGAACCCAATAGCAGAACAGCTGACTGGCTGGACTACTGAAGAAGCGAAAGGCCAAGCTGTAAAACAGGTTTTCCCGATAATTGATGCCTCTACTCGACAACCCATCGAAAATCCCATTGAAAAGATTTTGGCGACTGGTGAAATTGTCTATCTCAGTAATCATACGACCTTAATCGCTAGGGATAGAACGGAGTATCAAATTGCTGATTCTGCAGCGCCTATTCGTGATGATAATGGAATTATCAGGGGTATGGTATTGGTGTGTAATGACGTTACTGAAAAATATCAGTTAAGGCAAGATATTAAACAACAGCTTGAGCGTTTTAAAGAACTGTCTAAATTGGCATTAACGCTTGCGGGAGAGCCGCAAGATGTTTTTGAAAATATTGCTAGATTGATTGCTAAATTACTTGACGTAAAAGTTGTATGCCTATCAGAGGTCCAGAGTGAAGAATTAAATTTTCTTTGCGTTTATGTTGACGGCAAAATTTTTACTGATGCTGGGCGTTGTGATCTTTCCATTACGCCCTGTGCGACAGTAGAGAATGACAGAGATATTAAGGTTTATCATCGGGTTACTGAATTATTTCCGGAGGCTTCTTTTCTTAAAGAGCATAATGCCTTTTCATATTGCGGTTTTCCTGCGCTTGATGCAAACGGAAGAGTGATTGCAGTCACTTGTTTATTAGATGATCAACCACATGAGTTTAGTGAAACAGATCAGAATTTGTTACGTATTTTTGGTCAGCGTATTGGTTTGGAACTTGATCGAGTAAAAGATCAAAAGCAATTAAAACAGCAGCAAGAACAGCTTCGTCATAGTCAAAAGATGGATGCGCTTGGGCAATTAACTGGAGGTATCGCGCACGACTTTAATAATATGTTAGGTGTAATTATGGGATACGCTCAGTTATTGGAAGATGCCTTGAGCCAAAAGCCCAAACTTACCCACTACTCCCAACAAATAAAATATGCGGGAGAGCGCGGTACATTGTTGACAAAAAAGCTATTATCCTTTTCTCAGCAGGAATCATCTAAACCTGAGGCGCTCGACCTCAATGAGGTATTGCTCGGTGAGCGGCACATACTGGAAAAAACCCTGACTGCACGTATCAAACTGGAACTGGATTTAGCCGATGATTTGTGGCTGGTCCAAGTAGATAGCGGCGATTTGGAAGATGCTATATTGAACATGTGCATCAACGCTATGCATGCTATAGAAAATCAGGGTCAATTAGTAATTCAAACACGTAATATTCAGATCAGTGACGAAAATGCTCTGGCACTTGATTTGGCGGAAGGCGATTATGTATCGCTGAGTGTTAAGGATACCGGAGCCGGCATGGATAAAGCAACAAAAGCAAGAATATTCGAGCCATTTTTCACCACCAAAGGGAGCCAGGGGACGGGGTTGGGTTTAAGTCAGGTTTATGGCTTTGTTGAGCGCAGTGGCGGAAGCATTAAAATTGAATCTGAAATAGGGCAAGGGACAGAAATAGTTTTACATTTTCCCCGGTTTTTTGATGCTAGTAAAAAGAACAAAGGCGTAACAAAAAGACCGGCTGTCAACTTGAGAGGAAATGAGACAATTCTGGTGGTAGATGATGAATCAGCGCTATTGAAATTGACCACAGAAATACTCTGCATACAGGGCTATCAGGTCATAAGCGCTGGAAACGCCAAACAAGCTCTGGCAATGCTTGAGCATGAAACGATTGACGTGCTATTAACTGACGTTATTATGCCCGATATGAGCGGTTATCAACTGGCGGCAATAGTGCAGAAAAAATACCCATCAGTAAAAATCCAATTAGCAAGCGGTTTTACCGATGAGCATCATGTAGAAATGGAAGATGACAGTTTGCATCAAAATATTCTGTATAAGCCGTATGATTCCCGATTGTTGCTCGAGAGAATACGAAAACTATTGGATAAATAATAAAACCTGATTACCCACAAGCTTCCACCGATTCATTGAAGTGGCAAATACTGTAAGAAACTGAATTAACAAGATTTATAAATATTGTTAATTTTTATGTGGGAGCGGCATCAGCCGCGAAAAAGCAGCGTCAAAATTCAAATCGTGGCTAAAAAGCCACTCCCACATTTTATCTCCACATATTCCTTTTTGGCGGCTCTCTGATCATACTCTGTCTGACATGTTGTTGGACAGGTCAATAGATTGATTCTATTACTTTTTTTGTTGTAAAGTAACTGAGGCTTATACGTAATCAGGAAATAAAAAAACCGGTAACTGATAAAAATGAGGCGTTGTGATTTTCCTAATCTAAATTAGCTATTCACTAAACATAATTTTTGGATGACAAATAAGCGGTAGATTTGGCTCTGAATTAATGTAAATTTGATCGGCAGTACAATTGTTATAGATATGCCAAGTGTATATAATCTGTGCACACTTGAGGATAAAAAGAGAATAATCATGTTTAAAAAATGTACTGTACGAATTAGCTTACTCTCTGTTATGTTAATAGTATGGAGTATGAATTTGCTGGCCGGGGCTGGTTCAGAATCTTGGCGATTTAAGATTAATAATACTGGAATTTCGGGTATTTCACCGGCACAAGGGCCTGATGGAACTATCTATGTTGGACATAATAAGTCCAGACGTTCTGAATCACCTGTCGAGGAAATCTGTGATTCCTGTTTTTTGTATGCGATCAATGAAGATGGTAGCCAAAAGTGGAAAATTGAGCTGACGGTTACCTCTACAGCATCGATCGGTTCGGATGGGACAATATATGTTGGCTGTAACTCGGGCAAACTTTGTGCGGTGAATCAAGATGGAAGCCTGAAATGGACGTTTCAGACAGGTTCGACTATTGTTTCATTTCCTGCTATTGGGCCGGATGGAACAATCTATCTAGGATCTACGGATAATCATCTTTATGCGCTTGATTCCAAGGAAGGGGTTTTGAAATGGGCCTACGAAACGGGTGGACCAATCAGGTTATCTGCCGCTATTGGGCGTGAAGGGACTATATATTTACCAGTGGTTGTTGGCCAAGGAAATTCTAGAATAGATGCAATTGCACCAGACAGGAGGTTATTATGGTCATACGAATTGCCGGAAAATGCTCCAATATCTACGCCAGCAATTGGTTTGGATGGAACACTATATTTCGGTGGGGGGAAAAGTCTTTTTGCGCTTGATGCTCGGGGTATTCTAAAATGGAAATATACTACCCAATCTGGCATTTTTAATACCCCGGTTGTTGGCGTGAACGAGACTATTGTGGTTACTTCCACAATTCCTTCATCAGAAAATGGAGTTGATAAACTTTATTCTTATACTTCAACCGGTGAGCTTGATTGGGTTTTAGATATCCCTCGCATAAACCCTTTTGGGATTCCATCTGTTAACAGTTCAGCACCAGTAATCGGTGATGATGGCGTTATTTATTTTGGTACATTCGATAGTGATCTCTGGGCTGTTAAGCCTGATGGGATACTCAATTGGAAATATCACACTGGCGAAGCATTGTTAACAGCTCCGGTCATTGGGAATGACGGAAAAGTTTATGTCAATTCATTTACTGCAACTTTGTTTGCTGTCGAAACCACATCTACCCAAGCGGCAAAAACTGCTTGGCCGATGTTAGGTCAAAACGCAGGTCATTCAGGAGCTAGTAATCTTGACGGGGTTATCGGTTTAGATCAACCAAAATTTGCGGTTTTTCCTGAGACTGCTGCTATTTTGATCGGTGACAGCTCTTTGGTAACAATATCTGATGGGCTAAAGCCTTACCGAGTGGTGCTCAAGAATGGTTCTGAGAACTTGATTGATGCATCTGTATTCGAAGGAAATAAAATCAATATTAAAGGGCTTTCTGCAGGAAAAGCTGAGTTGACCGTTTTGGATGCTAGTAATACCCCATTAGATCTTGATATAACTGTTTTGAGCGACACTAATCCGGTTGGTTATGAAATTTCTGCACCGCAAGGCTATGAAGTTTCCAACTTAAAAATAGGGGCAATGATTAATACAGTTGAAAGAGGTCCTATAGAAGCGCTTTGGTTTAAAGGCGGGGAAGAGGTCACAACGCGTGGAGATACTGTGATTTGGGGTTATTTTTACGCGAACCCTTCCCAGGTTTCATGGGGAAGTCAACAAAACCCTGAAGTGTTTGTAAAAATATGGTTTGATGTGAGTGGCCGGATTGATGTCAATTATTTCCATGTTTCAGTTCCTAACATCAAGGTTTTTTCCAACGTCACTGGTGGTTTTGATTATGATGAGCAGGATTGGTTAAGCATGAATTTTCGAAGATATGTTCGCCATTTTGCTGCAAATGCTGAGCCTTATTCAGAAGCCCAGTTTGAAAATGGTTTTTGCTTTTTACCGGTTGTTTGCGATTTGCTTGCTTCCAAAAACATAGAACCACAAATGAATAATGCTTCCTTAGATGACCAGACAATGATTGCTGCAGTTATTCATACGGAAGAGGCCGGTGATATTGAAGCGATTTGGCAACCCAAAGGCGAGGATGTGACACAAAGAGGGGACCGGGTTGTGTGGGGATATTTTTCAGCGGACCCCGGCGATGTATCTTGGGGAAGCGATCAAAATCCTGAAGTGTTTGTCAAGATTTGGCGCGATGTCAGTGGCCGCATCGATGTTAACTATTTTCATGTTTCTGTTCCTCCAATTAGTGTTATTTCTGCTGATAATACAAATAACTGGAGGCACACTTCTTTTCTGGATAATCGTTATATTAGGGATGAAATCAGGCATTAGTTTATTTGTTTATTAAAATTTACGATAAGAAAGAAATTTGCATGATCAGTTGTCCCTGTTATGCTGATCTTTAAATAACATTCACGGTTGTATGCCCGTTTACCTGATTGAGACAAGTAAACGGGCGTTTTTTTGTCGGGTACAAAGGTTTTTTTGTTTATATTTTCAGGAGCAATCTTCGTTTGACTGTTGTTAATACAGGGGGCTTTAAAAAGTACTCAGACTCTCCAGGTTAGACTGAGTACTGAATTAAGAGAAAAATATTGAAAGGAATAAAAGATAAAATTGGGCCGGGGTTTAAAAAATATTTTTTTAATACCTCTTGGTTAATGGCTGAAAAAATAATCCGCATGGGATTGAGCTTATTGGTGTCAATTTATGTGGTCCGCTATCTTGGTCCTGAAAGATTTGGCATTTTGAGCTATGCCCTTAGTTTTGTTGGTTTATTTACAGCAATTAGTGGTTTGGGGCTGGATGGAGTCGTGGTTCGAAATTTGGTGGAGAAACCTGAGCAAAGAAATGTAATTTTAGGGACTGCATTTATTTTGAAGGTTTTGGGTGCGCTACTCATGTGGATCAGTATTATAGTAGCCATTCCTTTTACAAATAACGATGACAATGCAAATGTTTTGATTGCGATCATTGCATTTTCAGCTGTTTTTCAAAGCTTTAATGTTATTGATTTTTTTAATCAGGCCGCTGTTCAGGCAAGATATACAGTAAAATCCCAATTAATTCAATTATTTGTGTCGGGTTTGTTGCAAATTGTATTTGTTCTAAAATCTGCACCTTTGGTTTGGTTCGCATGGATATATGTGGTTGATACGGCGATTCTGGCTCTTGGTCTATGGGTAGGCTATAAATTCCGAAATAAAAAAATCCAAAAGTGGCAATGGGATTTTTTAGAAGCGGAAAAACTATTGGTGGATAGTTGGCCGTTAGTTTTTGCTGGAGTGGTTGTTTCAATTTATATGAAAATAGACCAAGTTATGGTCAAGGAAATGTTGGGTGCTCAAGCAGTAGGTTATTATGCAGCGGCAGTGAAATTAAGTGAGGCATGGTATTTTATACCAATGGCAATTTGTTCCTCGTTATTTCCTGCAGTGGTCGAGGCGAAAAAAAACGATCAGCAATTGTTTATAAAAAGGGTCAGGTTGCTTTATTTTACTGTTTTTTGGCTTGCTTTTGCTGTGGCAATACCGGTAACTTTTGTTTCGTCATGGATAATCGATTTATTCTACGGGAGCTCCTATGGGCAATCTGCTAAAGTTTTACAAATTCATATTTGGGCTGGATTATTTGTTGCATTAGGCGTTGCTAGTTCTAGTTGGTTGTTGAGTGAAAATTTACAATTACTATCGCTTTATCGAACACTTGTTGGGGCCATTATTAATATTTCTTTGAATCTTTATTTGATTCCAAAGTATGGGATTTTCGGAGCGGCTTTAGCTACATTAATTTCCTATAGTTTTGTTATTTTTTCTATGGCGATTTTTAAAAAGACTAGGCATCATTTTTATTTGATGGTAAAAGCCATAATGTGGATTTAAAAAAACAATTGATTTCAACCATTTTCTTTTGAAG
>JALXCS010000312.1:0-10353 GCA_026990815.1 Methylomonas sp.
GTTCGAGCTTCTTCGACAACCTCGATGAGCATCATGCTCCTTTGCGTTCGTTATTGTCTGAAAAATTTCAGATCATTGATGGGCAAACGGGGTATTCTTGAGCGTGGATAGTATAACTCAATGAGTTCGGCGTGGCTTAATGACCTTAGTCCAGTCAGCATATTAATATCCAGACAAAACAAAGGGGCAACCCCGCCTTCACCAATAGGTATGCCATCTATATTGGTTTTACCGGGTATGCGTAATGAGCCGGTTTCGGGGAGGTAACCAATAATGTTTTCTGCGGAACTTAATGGATAGTCGGCTAAATGCTTGCCAGCAGAGAAAATGTCTTCTTTTATACTTTCGTAGGGTACTAGGCCACCATTGACTGATACCAGACATTCAATGTCATCGGCCGTAAGATGACACAAGAAAGGTATGCCCGAAAGAAATTTTTTATTTTCCGGCCATTTTCCATAACCATTTGGTTTGTTGTTCAAACCTCTTGTACGGGCTGGATCAAGAGCGTGTCGGAAGGCAATGGAAATTTGTCGTGGGGTGCTATTTAGATCATGTAACGCTAAGGCGTCTTCTACATTGATACGCCTGAAATCAATACCGGATTCATAAACGCTTTTGAAAGCGGGGAGAATACCGAGAACCGTCATAAAAAAATCCAGGGTAATTCTATTACCGTAGGAAAAAGGTCGTATGCTTCTCATGTTGAAATAAAAATTGGTCAGACGCTCGGCAATATTCTCGGTTTTGATAACAAAGCCGTTATTGTCAAATATGGCACTGTCAATATTATTGTCTTGATCCAACACCAGTAGTGAGATAGTTTTTCTAAATTGTTTCCTTTTTTCAGGGTTAGGCATTGCGCCTGGTCGATGATCAACGGTGGTCTGTTCTTTCCAGAAATGGAACATTTCTCGGTGGATACGAGAAAACAAACTAGTTAGATAAGTCACCCGTTTGGTCTGGTCATGGGATATGGTTCTTCGCGCATCATATTGAAGCGTAGAAATCAGTTTGCGTCCTTGAGAAACGGCTAATGTCGTTCTCAATTTTTTTAAGCTATCAAGTACTGAAATCTGGACTCTGGTGTTACCAGGCATGATCCCCCTGTTATTGTTATTCTTAAGTACTGTTCAAATTTAAGGTTGAGCAATACCCCAATAATTATACCCCGCAACTTTGGGGCCGGAAGGTAAATATTGTTGTTCCATTTTTTCTATCTTAAAACCAGCTTGCTTCAGAAATTCTGGAATGGGGCGGTCAAGATGACAACCGCCTGCAACTTTTTTCCAAGCAGGATTGATTCTTTTTTGCCATTGCCGGATGTTTTCTTCAGGTGCCTCGCCATGCTCGCAAAACAGTAATTTACCGCTGGGTTTTAGAACCCTGCGCATTTGTTTCAAAGCTGTCAGCCAGTCAGGAATTGTGCACAGGGTATAGGTTAATAATACCGTATCAACACTTTTATTATCCAAGGGGATTTCTTCTCCCGGCAAATCCAGCCAGCGTAATTCAAAGGGTAGATCATGAATGTTTTCTCTGGCCAGTTTGCGCATTGGTTCAGAAGGCTCCAGTCCCCAGACCATTTTAACTTTGTCGGGGACATAAAAAGGCATATTAAGACCGGAACCCATACCGACTTCCAGGATTTTGCCTTCTGCTTGAGGGACAATTTTAGCCCGCTGTTGCTGAACAATTTTCAGACCACAGGCTAAATTGATTAAATGAGGCAGACAGTATTTTTCGTAGAGATTCATGTTAATTCAGGATTTTTTGTTAAAACCCTTTTCTTTTACTGTATATTGGGTAGGGAAAGCAATTGCTTTTTTCTGGATTCAGGCATTGTCCTGAAAACTTACTTAATTAATCATGAGGTTAAAATTTAAATGAAATTGGTTGCAAAATATTTGAGCTTAGTGATGCTCATTATTACTTTAGGTTTTTTTAATTCTGCTGCTTATGCTGAGGGAAGCCAGCAAGCTTCTGAAATAATAGGTCATTTAAATCAGGCATTACCATTTTTGCAAAATGGAGATGTGGCAAATGCGACAACCCACATTAAATTTGCACGGAGAGTTAGCAATAATATGGTTGGCGACAGTCCTGAGTTAAAAAAGGCTAAAAATACTCTTTTTCAAGTTCTTAAATATTCTAAACAAGGTGCGCCCGAAAAATCGATTGAAGCAATTAAAAAGGCGATTGCCTTATTTGAAAAGTTGTAATATTCAACTAATAGGCTGGCATTGGAACATTCTTGAGTGGAAAATGTCAGCCATTAACAATCAGGTTTTTCCTTCCAAGTATTTTCAAAAATAAGGTCATGCAATTTTTCACGTCTGGCCCATTTTTCTTTTTCCAACATAGGTTTTGAATAAAATTCAGCAACGTGGCCAAGGCATAAAATGGCAATAGCTTTGGCATCTTTTGGCATATTAAGCAGTTGTTGCAGCTTTTTGGGGGCAAATAACGAGACCCAGCCCATTCCCAAGCCTTCTGCTCGTGATGCTAGCCACATATTTTGAATGGCACAGGCTGCTGATGCCAAATCCATATCCGGCATAGTTCGTCGGCCAAATACATATTGTTGACGATTTTCCATTAAAGCTACGATTATTAATTCCCCACATTCCATAATACCTTCAACTTTAAGTTGCATGAATTCATCTTCTCTTTCACCCAGGGCTTTTGCAGTTTCAATTCGTTCCTGTTCGGCCAGAAGATGAATTTTTTGGCGCAAGCAGTAATCAGTGATACGGATAAATCGCCAAGGTTGCATGAAGCCAACACTGGGCGCCTGATGCGCCGCTTGCAAGATACGTTCGAGTATCGCAGGATCAACGGGGCCTGATACAAAATGGCGCATATCGCGCCTTTCAGTAATAGCTTTGTAAATGGCTGCAATTTCATTTTCAGAAAAGCGTTTAGTCATGGCAAAAATAATTGTGCAGTTGCTTCAGGATTGGAGGGGAAATACAAATGAAGATAACTGGCCAGGAGCCTTTTGGCCAGGAATACTTTTTCTCCAGCAGAGGTATTATATAATCTGACTCCCATCGTCAGTTCCTGTAACGTGGTTTCAATTATCGAGTGGTGAAAAGTATGGCCTCTTAATTGTCCACCAGGCAAGCAAACAGATTGATAGCCAAGTCCCTGAATTTTATTCTGCATGATAGACGAACCCGGTAGGATGCCGACCATTTCTCCTTTATTCCCTTGTTTATCAGTCAGTGTTTCAAATAAATAAAGCATTCCTCCGCATTCAGCATAAATCGGTTTTCCAGACTGGAAGTGGAGTTTAATCGATTTTTTTATTGACTGATTTTGCTGTAAAAATTCAATGTGATTTTCAGGATAACCACCGGGAAAAAAAAGACTGTCAACCTCAGGGATAGATTTATCGATCAAAGGAGAAAAATATATTAGACGAGCCCCTAGTGATTGCAGCAAGTCAAGGTTGGCTTGATAAATAAAACTAAAAGCTGGATCTCTGGCAATGCCGATTCGGATATTAGCCAGTAATGTAGGGACAGGTTTTACTCCAGGACAGGGAAACGATATCGATGCCGGCAGTTCAGCAAGTTCTGTGTTTGCGATTGTCTTTGCAGCATTTGATAAACGTTTGTCGATATCATTGATCTCGTTGGCCTGAACCAGTCCCAAGTGGCGTTCTGGCAGCGAGATGTTTAGGTTGCGGGGAATGCTTCCCAGATATCTGATGTCACTGCTAAACCCTTCTATGATCATTTCTTCATGTCTATTACTGGCAATTGAATTTGCAAGGATTCCTGCAAAGTTTAATTTTTGTCGAAAATTTGCCAGGCCGTAAGCAATTGCGCCCGCAGTTTGAGCGGTTCCTTTGCAATCAATGACAGCCAATACTGGAATATTCAGGAGTTCAGCAAGATCAGCGCTACAGGGGTGACCATCAAACAGTCCCATTACCCCTTCCACCAGAATCAAGTCGGCTTCACGTGCTGCCTGGCATATCAATTGTCTGCATTGTGTTTTTCCTGTCATCCATAAATCAAGCTGGTATACAGATGATCCACTTGCACATTCCAGTATCATCGGATCCAGGAAATCAGGTCCGGATTTGAATACTCTGACCTTTTGTCCTAGTTCAGCGTGAAAACGGGCCAGCGCCGCTGTTATTGTAGTCTTACCGTGTCCGGAGCCGGGAGCGCTGATGAATAGGGCAGGGCAGCTTGTTGATGCCACCTTAAAATTCAACTCCCTGTTGAGCTTTAATGCCTTGTTCTCGATAAGGGTGTTTTATCGGTCGAATTTCGCTGACCAGATCAGCCTGATCGATTAATTGTTCTGGCGCATGTCGTCCTGTCACAACGATATGTAACATTTTTCTTCGATAGCTGAAAGCCTGTAGTACTTCTTCTAAATCAAGATAATGGTATTTTAGGACAATATTCAGTTCATCAAGAATAATCATGTTATAGCTTAGGTCATTGATCATTCTAACAGCTTCTTTCCAGCCTTTTGCAGCAGTTGCCATATCAGCAGATCGATCCTGGGTGTTCCATGTATACCCTTGTCCGACAACATGAAAGTCGCAAAGTGGGTGAGCCCCAAGCATCTCCCTTTCGCCTGTGTGTAGAGCGCCTTTAATAAATTGCACAACGCCCAGTTTCATGTTGTGTCCCAAAACTCTCAGACCCATACCAAATGCAGCCGTAGACTTACCTTTGCCCGTACCTGTATAGATAATCAATAAGCCTTTTTGTTTTTGAGCAGCAGCTTTTTTCTTTTCAAAACCTACTTTATGGCGTTGCTTCATTCGAAGATGTACAGTAGTTTGTTCAGTCATTTCCAGTATTATTTCCAGGAGGTTTGGGTGATTTCAGAAAGGATTATTGAAATTTTGTTTCGTTTTAAGTGATAACCGATAAAGACCAGTTCAGAATGAGCTGTTTGTTGTTGATCATGATTCGGACTGATTTCAATTCTTGTCCTTACTCCCTGAGCCAGCATGAAACCATTTTTGGTATAAAAAAAACCCTTACAACGTAACAGAGGTTCCTGACGGGCAATACTTGATAGTGCCGATTTAATTAATTCGGGCTGTTGTGTTTCATCACTCTGTAAAACAAATGAAAGCCATCCCGGGTCTTGCTCGTGAAAATGCTTATGGGTCGTTAGACCGTGAATATGAGGAGCAAGACCGGAATGAACATGTCCGTCAAATCGTTGCTGGTCGGACGTAGATTTTTCAGGAGTATCTGTTAATGGTGCAATAATATAAAGATGGGTTGCTGTTTCTGAAGGTTGATGCAGTTTCAAACCCAGTGCCAGTCGTATGTCCAATTTGGCCTGATAAGCCAGTTCCATGAATCGCACATTGGAAGCTTTTTCCCGGATGTGTTTTTCCGCATTCAATAACTGTTCTTCATCTAGTTCATCAATCTTGTTTAATACTACGACATCTGCAAATTCGAGTTGTTGTTCAAACATTCTGGACATAGCTAGAGAAGGGTTATTTTTGCAGTTTGAATAATTTTCCAGTAACCAGGGTGTGTCTACGACGGCCAGAGTGGCATCAAGAATATAATCATTTGCAAGCTCGGGAGTTTGAAGTGCTTCCATGACTGCGGAAGGCAGAGCTAGCCCTGATGTTTCAATCAGTAGATGATCAATATTGGCACGTCGTTCTGAGATGGCTTGCAAAGTGGGAATAAAATTCTGGTTGTCATCGTAGGCGATGAGTCCATAAGGAAAATCATGGATCTGAACATGACTCTGATTAGCCAAGATTTCACGGATCAACATGCCGTCAATTGAAATTTCACCAAATTCATTGATTAATAACGCCAGACGGTGCTCCTGCCTGGTTTTAATGATGCTGGTTAGCAGGGTGGTTTTGCCTGAACCAAGGAAACCGGTAATGATAGTAACAGGAATTAAAGTGTTTATTGGCAAGTATTTTCCTCCAAATATGAATATTATATTGACGCAAAATTATAACAAACCGAGACTAAGGCGAATGTAATTACGTGATAATTCAGAAAAATATATTTAGCACCTTTGTACACGACAAAAAATTAACCCTGTTGACACTCAGAGAAGAGGTAAGCGATTGAAATAAAATGACACGCGTAGATACATCCATGTAACTCTCTATCGCATCCTTGAAATAGAAGGCCTTTTTATTTCAATCACTTACCTCGTTAACACAAATTTTTGTCATGTACATAAATTTAGCAACTATTATTGTTTTAACTACCAAGCTAAGAAAGTACTTATGGAATTAAGGAGAAAATGTGGAAGGTCTGGTTAAAATTTTTGAGTATGTAACCTATTTTTATGTAGTATTTTTTTGGGTAATAGCAATTATCGTGGTGGTGACTGTTGTTGCAGTTAATTATGTTGTTACCTGGGCAATTATAGAAAACAAAAGTAGTATGGGGTGGTGGGCTGTAGCAATTATTGTATATCTTGGGTCATTTGTAATTATTCAAAAAATGTATGATGAGTATCAACATAACAAAATGTGTGCTTCCAATTCTGAAACTAGATACTACCGAGATAAGCAGGGGCAGCTCAAGGTAAAAGAAGAGTGCATCAACCAGCGGCAAAAACATAAAATCGAAGAATATCAAAAACAACATACTGCGGAATATGCCCGTAATCGAGCAATCGTGAAAAAACGAGCTGAAGAGGCAAACCGATTAAAAGCCAAGAAAAATGCCAGGTTAAATTTATATTTTGATGAGTATCAACATGATGGCAAGTTTGATGACTACTATGATGAAAATTTCCGAGATAAAGACAACTTCTATGAGCCACGATATGACCGGAATAAAAAGCCAGGCGTTGATTAATTGTATTACGGCGCTATTTCCGCTCCGTCTGGAGCAGAAAGTTTGTATAAGGGTGATTCCAGGAAAGACGTATTTGGAATGGATATGCTGCAATTACTCATCTATCTAAAATTTTTCCAAAGCAACTGAATGACTGGACTTTGATCAGGCAATGAACTTCATCATTTTCTCGAAGTTCAAGGTCAACAAAAGCTTTGCGGGTTATGTTGACAATTAATGGTCCCCCAATGTCAATATAAACAGTGATACCAGTATCGTTAGGAATAAAATGGAATATTTTTCCCTTGATTTGGTTCTGGATGGAAATATGCTCAATATGTTGTTTGGCAATGGCAATTTCACTGGAACGAACAGAAATATAACTTTGTTTACCTATGACGTATTTTTTACTTAGAGGCAGAAAGATACGGTTTCCGAACAAATTTGCAATAGTAAGGCCAGACGCTAGGTCATTACTGATAATGGTGGCTCTGAAAATATTTTCTAGTCCCATCATGCTAGTAAAATCCTGAGTTCCGTTTTCTCCAAGAACATCCATAAAGTGACCAGTTCCTATAATATGGCCATTGTTAATGACGACCAGCTGGTCAGTTAAATGCAGAATTTCATCCATAGAATGACTGATGTAGATCATCGGTATTTCCAGTTCATCCTTAACCCGTTTCAGGAAAGACAGAATCTGTTCTTTTAAGCTCTGGTCTAGTGCTGCCAACGGTTCATCCAGTAGTAAAAAACGCGGGGAAGCCAGTAACGTTCGACCTAGGCTAATGCGCTGTTTTTCTCCACCTGAAAGCTGGTAAGGCCGTTTTTTCAACAAATGTTCTATTTCCAGCAAATCAACAATTTCTTGCATTCCAAAACGTCTTTGTTTTTTTTTAATTCGTTTATAGCCATACAGTAAATTTTTGTTGACCGGCAAATGTGGAAACAGCTGGTTGTCCTGAAAAACAACGCCGATGTTACGTTTGTCAGGAGCGATATTAATTTTTTTTGCGCTATGAAATAAAATCTTGTCACTGAGTTTTAACCACCCTTTGTTAGGATTCGTCAGGCCAGCAATCAAACTTAACAAGGTGCTTTTTCCTGATCCAGAAGCCCCAAAAAGCCCTGTAACAGGATTATCCAGAGCAAAATTTGCTTCGAGATTAAAATTTCCCCGTTGGAACTGCATGTCGAGAGATAGCATTATTTAGATCCAATCCAATGTGCAGCACGCCGTTCAATTAAACCACTGAACAATAAAGCTGAAAACGCCAGAATAACAGAAATAACTAACAGCCTTTGTGCTGATTCAGTGCCATCTGGTATCTGGATATAGGTATAAATTGCCAGGGGCAAGGTTCGCGTTTCTCCTTCGATATTGCCAACAAAAGTAATTGTTGCGCCAAACTCACCCAAGCTTCGGGCAAAGGCAAGAATACAGCCTGTGATAATGCCAGGTGCTGCCAAAGGCAGGGTGATGGTGAAAAAGGTATTGAAAGCATTGGCGCCCAGGCTTCTGGCTGCCTGTTCCATTTTGATTTCTATGGCGGAAATGGACAGTCGGATCGAACGGACCATTAATGGGAAACTCATCAATGCTGTGGCAATAACAGCGCCACGCCAGCTAAATGCCAGGGTAATATCAAAAGTTTCATAAAGCCAATGACCAATAAAACCTTGTCTTCCAAGTAATAATAATAATAAATATCCAGTAACGACAGGAGGTAATACCAGAGGTAAGTGCAAAATTCCATCAAGTATTGATTTGCCTATGAAATTTCGTCTGGCCAACAACCAACCGGTAAAAATCCCTGGGACCAGAATGATGATAACGCTCCATGTGCTCACTTTCAGAGATAACATCATTGCAGAATATTCTTCGGGAGTCAGTTCAAACATGTTTGTTCACCTTCTGTCAATTGTAAATCCATATTGTTTAAAAATTGTCCGACTTTGTGGGCTTTTGACGATGCCAAGAAATAGACTTGCCGAATCGGGGGAATCAATCAGCCTGGCTATTGGGTAGACAATACGGTCATGACTTTTGCGTGGAAATTTAGCGACTATTTTTACTTTTTGTGAGGATTTGGCATCAGTGGCATAAACAATGCCAGCTGAACATTCGCCACGCTCAACCAGGGCCAGTGCAGCTCTGACATCTTTGGTTCCAACTACCCTGGATTTAATATTATCCCACCAATTAAAAAAGCGAAGACCTTGTTTAGCATAAATTCCTGCTGGAACATGACCTGGGTCACCCAGGCAAAGTTTACCGTTTAATTGGCCCGCAAAATTATAATCTTTTTCCATCTTGACTATTATTGATTTGGAGGTAGGTGAAATTAGAACGAGTTTGTTTTGTAGTAAATTTATTCGGGTTCCAGGGGTAAGTAAATTTTGCTGCTCGAGAAAATTCATCCAATTAGGGTTTGCAGAAATAAAAAGATGGGCAGGAGCACCGGCTTGAATTTGTTTTGCCAGCGTGGAGGATGAGGCAAAAGAAGCTTTTATTTTGATTTCATTTTGTGAGTCATTGAATTGTTGGATGATCTTAGAAATCGGATTATATGTACTGGCAGCTGCATATAGCAAAAGTGTTTCAGTTGAGAAGGCAGGCCGATCAGCTATTAATAACGAAAAGCCAAACAAGAAAATGGTTAATTGACGGTGTTTTTTCATTTTGATTAAGAAAGCAAGTATAAAATGTCCAAGAAAAGAAAAGCGTCCAAGAAAAGAACGTCCAAGGGTCAGTTCTCACAACATTACCCTTGTTTATCTTGTTCAAATTTTGGAATATTGTAATTCGTGTGTCCGGGTTAGTGTAGCCACATCAGGATTTATCAGAACGCGTACCCAATAGAATGTTAAATTCTGGGATTGTAAAACCACTATTACAACAAAAGGTAAAAATCGGAGTCGAAATAATGAAAAATAATACAAAAATTGATAAACGGAATTCAAATGCAATATATGAGAGAATTATAGAAACTCTTTTATATTCTAATAGGTTGAGAGCAATGGCTCCTTCATCCGATTTCTATGACTACACTTTCAAGTGTAAAATTATCTGAGACTCCAAAAAATATAAATGATAAATTAATGTCGGAAAAGAAGTTAGAACTCAAGCTATTTACTTCAAACAGTGTAGTTTTTGGTGACTGGTCAGAGACCATAATATCTTACTAATTTTTGTTATATAGAATACTTAGAGAAATAAAAAAAACCTAATCGGGTAAGGGCTGGTTTCTCTCCTGCCCTTACCACACCAAAGTACATGCAGGTCCGCATACGGAGGTTCATTAGCCACACATCATTGAAGATCGGCAAGACCTTTTTGATCACCGCTCTGGAAGGATCGCGACGCATTACTCAGCCGCAGAACTGACAAGGCTGGTTGAGCCGGCAAACAGCGTGTGCGAGCGCAAAGGCGAGCAGCCGGAACTGGTTGTATTAAGACGGCTTAGCGTTTCATAAGCGTTAATTGCGTCACGCAAAACTCACGCAAGGAAAAATTGAAAGGGATTTCAAATGGGTTAAG
>JALXCS010000312.1:10363-12516 GCA_026990815.1 Methylomonas sp.
CTGCTCTACCGACTGAGCTACCTGGGCCTTGTCTCGAACGGAGCGCGTATTAAACAAGGATATCGGGTTTTAGTCAAGAAAAAAATCGCTGAAGTTTGAAACAAATTGAAAAATGGTGGGGTTTTTCTTTGAGTGAAAATTCAGTATTTCTATTCAGTAGCATTTAAAACATGTAGAATTACAAGATTTTCTCATCCAATTATTCGGGTTTAAAACGTGGAATTTAGAGGAACAACTATTCTTTCTGTACGTCGTGACAATAAAGTTGTTATTGGCGGTGATGGGCAAGTAACCCTGGGCAATACCGTTATGAAAGGTAATGCGCGAAAAGTGCGGCGTTTGTATCACGATAAGGTAATTGCAGGCTTTGCGGGCGCAACGGCTGACGCTTTTACTTTATTCGAGCATTTTGAAAGCAAATTAGAAAAGCACCGGGGCAATTTAACCCGAGCTGCTGTTGAAATGGCTAAAGATTGGCGTACTGATCGCGCTTTACGGAGGTTAGAGGCCTTATTGGCAATCGCTGATGCAAAAACCTCATTAATAATTTCCGGGACTGGCGATGTGATTGAACCGGAACAAAATCTGATTGCCATAGGTTCAGGTGGGCCGTTTGCGCAATCTGCAGCAAGGGCTTTGCTGGAAAATACCGAAATGAGTGCCCGTGATATTGTTGAAAAAGCCTTAAATATTGCTGGAGATATTTGTATTTATACCAATCACAATCTCAGAATTGAAGAATTAGACGCGGAACCGCAAGAGTAAAACAGAAAATGACACAAATGACTCCCAAAGAAATCGTTCATGAGCTGGACAAACATATTATTGGCCAGTCGAATGCCAAACGTGCTGTTGCTATCGCATTGAGGAATCGTTGGCGACGAGCCCAAGTAAGTCCCGAATTGCGTGATGAAATTACTCCTAAAAATATTTTAATGATTGGACCGACTGGCGTGGGAAAAACTGAAATTGCCCGGCGTCTGGCACGATTAGCTCATGCGCCATTTATTAAAATTGAAGCGACAAAATTTACAGAAGTGGGTTATGTCGGGCGCGATGTTGAATCCATTATTCGTGATTTGGTTGATACATCAGTAAAAATGACTCGGGAAATGGAAATGGAAAAAGTTCAGAACCGTGCATTGGATGCAGCGGAAGAGAGAGTACTTGATATTTTATTACCTAGCGCCAATGGCGGCATGGTTTCTGAAACCGAGCAAAGCACCCGGCAAAAAATGCGCAAAAAATTAAGGGAAGGGAATTTCGATGATAAGGAAATCGAAGTCGATGTTAGAGCGCCGGCTATTGGAGTGGAAATCATGGCCCCCCCGGGGATGGAAGAAATGACCAGCCAGTTACAAGGTATGTTTCAGAATCTTGGTAGCCAAAAAACCAAAACCCGCAAATTAAGAATCAAGGAAGCCATGAAGGTTTTGCAGGAAGAAGAGGCCTTGAAACTGGTTAATGAAGATGAAATCAAACAGAATGCGGTAACTGCTGTTGAGCAAAATGGTATTGTTTTTCTGGATGAAATTGATAAGGTTTGTAAACGTTCTGATTTAGGAGGGGGCGGCGGGGAAGTTTCGCGAGAAGGTGTCCAACGAGATTTGTTGCCACTAGTAGAAGGCAGTACCGTCAGTACAAAATACGGAATGATTAAAACCGATCATGTCTTGTTTATTGCTTCAGGCGCATTTCATTTAACAAAACCTTCGGATTTGATTCCTGAATTGCAGGGACGTTTTCCTATTCGTGTGGAACTGGATGCTCTGTCTGCTGATGATTTTGTACAAATTCTGACTGAGCCGGATGCTTCATTGGCAGAACAATATACAGCACTGTTAGCAACGGAAGGCGTACACCTGAGTTTTGCAGATGATGGTATTCAACGTATTGCTGAATTAGGTTTTCAGGTTAACGAAACCACTGAGAATATTGGTGCCAGAAGGCTGCATACTATTTTGGAACGACTGCTGGAAAGTATTTCTTTTGAAGCGCCTGACCTGAAAAGCAAGAATGTTGTCATCGATGCAAAATATGTTGATGAAAACCTGACTGAATTTGCTGAAGATGAAGATCTGAGCCGCTATATTTTATAATCTATATGCGTTTAAAGCCTCCAGAAGTTGCTTCAGTTCCCATTGAGATCAAGC
>JALXCS010000313.1 GCA_026990815.1 Methylomonas sp.
TCTGGAAAGCGCTCGTAGAAATCAATCAAGACCATATTTTGATAGGGCTTTTTAATGCGGTTTCTCATAGTCTCCGTACTATATCATACGGGAGCTAAAGGCATAATCATGATGTACCCAATTGAAATGTAATTAATCTGGCTGTTGCCGGGTGTTGTTCCTCATAATCACTGCTATCAAAATTTCCACCGCATTCTTCAATAACTGTGTGGCCGCTATTGCTTGATGAACCTGGATCAAAACGGGTAAAAGATTGATTTACATAAAATCCATGTTTGAACAGGAATGCTCCAGGTAAATCTTTCGTCAATTGTTGATTGCTTTTCTCAACGAAGCTGTTCAAATCATTAATAACATCAGCAATTGTCGTATTCCAAACCATCAAACTTAACGCTGCACATGAAAGAAATTTCACTAAATTTTTTGCCATTCTGTTCATGATCATTCTCCATAACAATTCATTCATGGTTGAGTGCGCATATAGATCGAATCTGACTCGATCTATATGCACCCGGTATTTACTACCGTCTTCTTCCTCTTGCTTGTCTAATTTTTGACCATAAATCACCATCCCTGGCAGCTGAATTTTGTTGTGGTAATCTTCGAGATAATGTTACCGGCGCCTGTCTCTGTCTAACACCTGCTTCATTGGCATTGTCGAGAGGATTTATTTGTACAATGGTATTACCAGTAAAATCACATATATTTTGATCGTCTCCCCAAAAATTATGGCTGATTTCAATGGTGGTGCCATTATCTAAACTATTTGCAATACCACATCGAGTGAATTCATTGTTCGGATCATTAAAGCCGTGCGATTCATTTTCGATAAAAAGATTATGATGAAATCCTCCGGCAACAGGAATGCCGTTCTCATCAAAAGTAATCGGGGTAACTATAGAATTTGAACCGGAAAACCGGCCATCAATACCTATACCGGCTCCGGAATTTCCAATAGCTGAGTTATAGCTCACATCGGTAATTTGATCGAATCCCAGAAAGCGGAAACCATCGACTTGATTTGATTCAGACAAATTATCTTGGGCAACGATATTATTTCCCATAAAAATTATCCCGTGCCGGCCATTTGATCTTGTGATATTTCTGCTTGCTGTTTGGTCCGTAACAAGACCTGCCGGCTCTGCTCCAAAACCGCGACGATAAAAAATTCCGTCTCCAGAATTATTTGAAGCAAAATTTTCTTCCAACCTGTCCCTGTTACTGCCTGAATCAATCCAAAATCCAGAACCTTGTCCTAAAAATGGGCCTCCTCCTTGATTTGAAGTTGCTGTATTATTTCTAACAATACTGTCGTCAAAAGCGGAAAAATAGAACCCTCCTAAGGCATTATTTGTTGCCAAATTATCATTGACAGTCACATTACTTTGAGTCTGTAATGCTGCATCTGCCATTTTTGTTGCTCCATTTAGTGGATCATCGGGAATATCCTTATTACTGGTATCAATTGAATCCTCGACGCTACTGAGGCCAAACTGAAAACCACGTGCACCATTATTTTCAGCAGCATTCCCTGAAATGATGACATTGTTTCCGACATTAAATAAGCCACTGGCTACACTGTTTCTAAACATAAAACCGTTTCGAGAAGAGTTTCTCCAACCAATAGTCACACCATCTGCGATAATACGCATGGCCTCAGAAACAGTTTCATCAGTCGAAGTGCTGCCATCAATTATAGTTCTCTCTTTACCGCCAAAAGAAGCAATAATAATGTTTGGCTTATCAACCAGAATATTTTCCTGATAAGTGCCTGGAAATACCGCAATAATGCCTCCAGGTCTAACCCTGTGAACAGCCTGTTGAATAGTCCGACAAGTTCGCCATGGGGTATATCCGCATCTTGTAGTATCTGCTGCCCGATTTCCTTGGCCGACATACACCAAATAGGCTGGCCGTCCTACTTGATCGGCTTTTGCAGTAATAAATACCATAAAAATTAAAAAAGAAAGCATTGTGAATGCAAAAACCCCACTTCGAGTTATTAGTTTGATTTTCATGATTAATTCCCTCTTAAATAATAATGAAATGATGATTTATTTAGGTTTTTTACCTTTGTACACGACAAAAAATTAACCACCTTGGATGCTAAAGAGGTAAGTGATTGAAATAAAAAGACACGCACAAATACATCCGTGTAGCTCTCTATCGCATCCCTGCGATAGAAGGCCTTTTTATTTCAATCACTTACCTCCATTCCACAAATTTTTGTCATGTACAGAGGTTTTTTACTACAGCATCACATCCAGCAAGAATAAGTTTCTGAGTGAACACCTGAGATGCCTGTAGCCCAAAGTGCAGGGTAATCTTTCGCCTACTCTTTGATAAAGATAAACTTACACCGGAAAATCATCTTAAGCAAGATTTAATAATGACTTTGTACAAAAACCATGTTCCTGTCTTTGTAAGAAAAATTGACGCCACTGAATTTTTATGAATGGCTGATGTAATATCTACCGTATAATTCTTGGTCGAGCATTGTTAATATGCTTTTCTGTAATTAATAACTTGGTGAACTGGGCAACTCAATGTTCCTTACAGGCTTATGACCCAAAAAACCCTGTTCCATGTCATTATTTTTAATCAAAATAACACCCCTGATTGTCTGTTTTTTTAACCAAATATCAGCTCACCAAAACAGTATTTAATTTCTCCAAAAATTAATGAAAGTTGAATTGTTTTTTTAACAGCAGAACTATTTTTGTACTCTTGATAAACCATTTTACGGCAACAATTACCGGCAATTAGTTATCAAAAAGCTTGCCATCTTGTTGAGTCTGTCAAGAACCGAGAGAACCCAAATGTAACCAGAAAAAATAAGTTTTAAAGTGATCACATGATTTAAAAGAAAAAAGATTGCACCACCCAGTCCCGCGACTAATAATCAGTTAGAGTCAGCCATTCATCTTACAAATTAAAAAAATGAATAATGTAATAAAACCAACTGGCACTGGAGACATTAAAATTTTTACATTATGCTCAGTATTATAGGTGTTAGTGATTTATGGTTATGTTTTCAGTAGCAAAGTTTTTGAATCATCAGACTAAGTTATTGTTTTCGAAATCCATATGGGTTGATACTTACAGTACAATCATTTATAAATTACATTTCTACTTGATATTTACTTATCCTGGCGTTAGCATCAATTTGCATCTAAAACCGTGACCTAGATCACATTTTTCAATATTAAAGATTTACTGATATTACTTCTGTGAACATAAAAATAATTCGTTCATAAAGATATAGATTAATCAATAGCAGTCAGAATGGCTTAACAAATGATGTGGTACCTAAATATAAATACCCGTTTCCGTTATATAAAAAGGACTTATGTTAGGAGAACTATCGGGACTATTCTAGAAAATTTATTTCTACTTTCTACTTTAGACCACTTCATAATGGTGACAATAATGCAACGCGAATTCAACTCCGAAGTGCAATTTTAGTATTCATACAACCTTGCGCTGAGCATTTCCAAAAAAAACTTCATGAGGGGTTTTAAAATTCAGTGTTTTTCGTGGACGATGATTAAGTCTGTTCATGACCGCTTCGACTTGCTCATCAGTTATATTTTCAAAGCTTGCATATTCCAGAGCAAACCTGCCACCTATTCCAAGCCAAAGCTGCCACCTAATCCAGTGATGTCTGCCACCCTGATTGGGAGGTTGGTATAGCGAAATCGACGCAGGATAACACCACGGTATCCTAACAACCCTTTTTTCATGATCGTTAAGGGGGTTGAGATGCCAGCAAAGAGAGAAATGGCCCTAAGAAACCAGACAGAGGCT
>JALXCS010000314.1 GCA_026990815.1 Methylomonas sp.
TACTGGATACAATCTTCACTGACATGTCTGCACACCCTTCTCATGTTGTTTCGAGAAAGACTAACAAACTTGCTGTTTTATTGAAAGAATTATTTACATCAATTTGTAGCTATACCCCTTTGTTTCAATCTACACTTTGTCAGCCAAAGGTGGTGTTATTCCAACCCCAATAGTCAGCCGGACAGTTTTGAAATTCTATATAAATCCGCTGGGGACTGATCTGGAGTTTAGCTTCGAGCAGTTGGCTGATTGATGCGGACAGGGATTTAGCCTGTTTAGAACTCAAGCCAATACTTTTACATTCTATAAATGCCAGTGGATCACTACTGCCAGCAAAAATCATATCTCTGCCTCCCGTGAGTTCCGCCATCACATAATTTTCTGATTTTCCGGTTTCAGATGCGAGCAATCTGGAAAAATCAGTCAGTAATTGAGATGATTGCTGTCCAGAAACTGTCACATTTGTTGTCAATTTTAAAAATGGCATGGCTTGACCTCCCGTTGGTTTTTATAAATCAGGACTCTGTTCACGACAAAAATTTGTGTTAATGAGATAAGCGATTGAAATAAAAGACATGCGTAGATAAATCCATATAGCTTTCTATCGCATCCCTGCGATAGAGGGTCTTGTTATTTCAATCGCCTACCTCTTTGACAACCAAAACAGATGATTATTTGTCGTGTACCAAGAAATCTAGAACTTGTCTTGGATGTTTTGATTGCTGTAATCATTTTCTTGTATTATTCAAGTATGGTTTTTGCCAGTGCAGTGACTTCTACGTAATTAATCTTTCCAGTGCCCAGAACCGGTATTTTTTCAACAATCACAAATTTTCGGGGTAAGTTGATTGGAGAAATACCCTTAGCCTTGCCGATTAATTCGTTTGCGTTGGCATTTCTATAAGTTGTAACCAATACTAACATTTCGCCCTTTCTTTGGTCAGGTAAACTGACGACAGCGTGTTGAAAATCAGGCCAGATATCGTTAACAACTTGTTCAGAAGAGGCTAGAGAAATCATTTCTCCGCTGACCTTGGCAAATCGTTTGCTTCGGCCTCGAATACTGATGAATCCTTGTTCATCAATATTGACAATGTCGCCGGTATCATACCAGCCTTTACCATAAACAGACTCGGGAGGAACCAGTTTTCCTGGATTGTTGTGTAGTAAATAACCCTGCATGATATTGGGTCCTGCAAGATGTAAATTGCCAGCGTCTTCGATTCCAGGTATGGGTTCCAGTTGATATTCCATACTTGGCATCAGTCTGCCGACGGTGCCGGTTTTATATTCCATCGGTGTATTGACTGCGGCTACAGGGCTGGTTTCGGTAGCACCATAGCCTTCAAGAATTCGAATGCCAAATTTTTCAAACCAGAGTTGTCGAGTACTTTCTTGCAGTTTTTCTGCTCCGGCAACAACATATCGAATTTTAAAGAAATCATAGGGATGGGCTTTTTTTCCATAGGCAGCGAGAAATGTATTGGTTCCAAACATAATCGTTGCATTATGTTCGTAGGCAATTTCAGGGATAATGCTGTAGTGTAATGGGGATGGATAAAAAAAGGTAGTCATTCCATGCATCACTGGCAACAGGGTACCCACTGTAAAGCCAAAAGAATGAAACATTGGCAGAAAGTTTAATACTACATCCTGGGCATTAAAATTAATTCTGGCCGCAACTTGCTCATGATTCGCCAGTAAATTCTGATGCGAAAGAACGACGCCTTTTGGAGCCCCTTCGGTACCGGAGGTAAATAAGATAACGGCTGAATGTGATGGTTCGATTTGTTGCTTTTTATACCAGTAGCTTGCGGTTTTAGATTGAAAAAGAGCATGGATTTTATCAAACCAGTTGATTTGCTCAGCGAGGTCTTCAAGATAGAGCAGCTTAACATGCTGGCCAAGATGCTCTGCTTCTTCCTGCAATTTAGCTAGCTCAATAAAGCGTTTTGAAGTCAAAGCAGTTTTCACCTGGGCAGTTTCACATGCAGATATCATTCCCACCGAACCAATTGAATAATTGAGCATGGCGGGAACACGTCCATAAAGCTGTATTCCCAAAATTACACAGAGAGTTTTTGTTGAGTTTGGTAGCAAAACCCCCAGATTATCATCTTGATGACTGATTTTTTTTATCGCATTGCCAATTCCGATACTGCGTGTAATTAATGTGTTGTAGTCAAGTGGAGTCCGTTCCAGGTCATCAGCAATAACATGTTTGCCACCATGAATAGTCCGTGCCGCTAGTAATTTGGAAAAAAGCGTCTGTTGGTAATGGCCGGTAGAAAAAGCCAGATTAGTCATAATATCAGACAAAACCCGACCACTGTATTCACGCCGTTTTTTCCCTCTATATTCATCCGGAATATCAATATGAGTGGGAGGTAAGATGGTAATGGCGATTTTAGGAAACAATCTTTGCCGGACAATTTTTCCTATTCTTGAAAAATAGCTATATTCGGCGCCGCTGATTCGAATTGGAAGTATGGTGGCATCAGCTTTATCGGCAACCATACCGGGTCCATCATAAACCTTCATCAAAGAGCCGGTAACAGTGATACGTCCTTCGGGGAAAATGACCGTTTTTTGATCAGTTTTCAGATGATGAATCAAAGATTTTAGTGATAATGGCTGGGTCGGGTCGAGAACAAATACGTTTGATAATCTGAGGAAAGGCTTGATCCAAGGGGAGCGCGAAATATGGGTATTGATTGCAAAAGTAATATCGTCGGGTAAAAATACCCCTAGTAGCAAAGGATCGAGGAAGGAAACATGATTGGAAATAATGAGAACCCTTTTTCCAGCTTCTTGATAGTGCTCTAGTCCGGTTACCTCAATTTTGAAAAGAAAGGTCAGTAAATGGCGCAAAATTTTTTTTAACATTTTTTATCCTCAGAGTCTAATCCATAGTTTAATAGTAAACCTTAATTAAACAAAGTTCAATTAATTTGTTCAGTCTTGGTTTAATGTGAAGCGCATAATTTATGTTGCGCCTGCGTACCTTTGCTGTTAGATTACGAATTACAACAATAATCATCTTTAATTCGTATAAATTTACTACAAAAAACTGATTTTTTTTCTCTTTGTGGGTTTTTCAAGTTAATCGGTATAAAAGTTAGTACGAAAAGGCTGAACTCCAATAATAGACCTCTTTTTTAAGTATGCAAAATTGCCCATATTTCAAACAACTATTCTTTTTAATCATTGGTTTATATTTGTTTTTTATCTCATCAATTGTTTATTCAGATGTTTGGATTTATTCGATCAAAAAAGGCGATAATCTGTGGGATTTAACTGTTGACTACTTAAAAGACATTTCCTATGTAAAGAGAGTACAGGAACTCAATAAAATAGAAGATCCCTGGAATATCTCCCCCGGAAAAAAAATATTAATCCCGGCAAAATGGCTAAGAAGTTTTCCCATGCTGGTTCGTGCCAAGGAAATACAGGGTCAGGTAGAGTTGGTCGATGATAAAACGGGTAAAACGACCAGTTTGACTTCTGGAACATTAGTTGTTGTTGGCGATACTATTCGTACAGCCAAAAATTCTTCTGTGGTATTGGAATTTATGGACGGAACCCGGTTAATGCTGGAGGAAAACAGTGAGCTGAAAATAGATTATTTAGCCGGTTATGATCATACCGGGATGACTAAATCCAGACTGTTTTTGAAAAAAGGACGTTTAGAAACCCAGGTTGCCCCCAAAAAAGGCTCTGCCAGTCAATTCAAGATTCGCACTCCGAATGTAGTGACTTCTGTTCGAGGAACTGATTTCAGAGTCAGTGCAGAGCCTATAAAAA
>JALXCS010000315.1 GCA_026990815.1 Methylomonas sp.
ATAGATGTTTAACTTAGCCCCAGCATCCATAGCATAAAAAATCCAACCCAAACATTTCTTCGATAGATCTTTTTCATTATTGTTCTCCTGTCAATTTAGATTATGCTTGAATTTACTTCTTCGCTTTTTTAAGCTTCCTTTTACATAAATCTCCGATACTGTTGACAAGAAAACCAGTATGAAAGTTTATTCTATAATCACCAAACGCCAATATTTTCCATAGATACCCAAGGCTCAGAGGGTTCTAATGGTTTATCTTTCTGTAAAAGTTCGATTGAAATTTTGTCCGGTGAACGAATAAAAGCCATATAACCATCGCGAGGTGGCCGGTTAATTTCGACACCCTGCTCCATCAAGTCCTGGCATTTTTTGTATATGTTATCGACTTCGAAAGCCAAGTGCCCAAAATTCCTTCCTCCTGTATATTCTTCTGTATCCCAGTTATAGGTCAGCTCCAATAAAGGTGAATGTGTTCTTCTAGCTAAATATTCATCTTCCGGTGCCACCAAATAAACCAAGGTATAGCGACCAGATTCATTTTCTATTCGATTACATTCCACCATACCCAGTTTATTACAATAAAAATCGAGTGAGTCATCTAAATCTTGGACTCGTACCATCGTATGTAAATAACGCATTTTTCTCATCCTCCCAAAAGTATTATTAACTTGTATTGTTATTACTGTCTAATTGATAACCACAATATTTACAATAAGATGCATCAATATCATGACCTGTTTCCCCGCATTCAGGGCAGGCATCATTACGAATATTTTCCTTATTATAGGATTTAACCAGTTCAACACTATAAATGCCAGTAGGTACAGCAATAATGCCATAGCCCATAATCATAATCGTAGCTGCTATCATTTGGCCTAATGGGGTCTGAGGAGCAATATCTCCATAGCCAACAGTTGTTAATGTCACAATTGACCAGTAAACTGATTTTGGAATACTTGTAAATCCCGCTTCACTCCCTTCAACCACATACATTAGGGAACCAAAAACGATAACTAATGTTAAAACCGCGTACAAAAACACCATGATTTTCCTGCCACTGGTAATTAAAGCTGATACCAGAACCTGCGCCTCATCCATATATTCTGACAATTTGAAAACACGAAATACTCTCAATAAACGAAATACCCTTATTACCATCATATATTTAGTTCCAGGAAAGAAAAGACTCAAATAAGTTGGTAGTATTGAAAGCAAATCAACCAGTCCAAAAAAGCTGCGGAAATATAGCCATGGTTTTCTGACACTACTTAATCTTAAAAAATATTCAATAGTGAACAAAATTGTAAATGTCCACTCAATATAGTGAAGGAATTGATGATGGCGTTGATAAAATGACTCGACACTACTCATCATAACGGCTGAAACACTAACAATGATGCTGATGATCAAAATTACATCATAGGCTTTTCCAAACTTGGTTTCGGAGCCAAAAATGATGGTATTTAATTTTTCACGCCACGCTGATAACGGAAAACCTTCATTGTAAAGTGGCTTTTTTTTGAGCGATTTATTCACTATGACTCATTAATTATCGATTAAAAAAATTTGATTTGTTAAATTTCCAGATTCCTTCGACTACTAAAATGATCATTGCACTGACTTACTAACTGTATCAATATCATTTGAAACTATTCCGCAACAAGATCAAGTCATTCATGCCTAATAAAAGCTATTTTCTTTTTTTTATCATTTTCAGTTACTCTTGGCTACTGACCGGATGCACTCGTTCATCATTGTTTCTGGCAAATACTCTGGCAAAATTCGATGATTACACTTTAATAGAAAATCATCCGTATAAAAAGGGACAACTTAATACGCTAGATATTTATATACCTGATTTAGGTAAACTACCAAATAAGCAATTGCCTGTGGTCATTTTTTTCTATGGTGGCTGCTGGGGGGGATGTACAACTTTTGACAAAAGCTATTATCAATTTGTCGGTCAAGCGATGACTTCAAAACATTTTATTGCTGTCATCGGCAACTACCGACGATACCCTGAAGTCACATTTCAAGGAATCATAAAAGATTCTCAACGGATTGTAACATGGGTTAAACAAAATATTGGTCAATATAGCGGCGATCCAAATCGTTTATTTTTAATGGGCCATTCATCAGGCGCACATCTGGCCGCCATGTTGACAGTAAATAATAGTCTTTTAGATACAGAAATTTATCAGAGTATAAAAGGCTTTATCGGGATCGCTGGTGCTTACGACTTTCTACCGCTAACTGAGCCTTATCAACAAATTCTCTTTGGTCCAGTTGAAAAATATCCAGAGTCCCAACCTATTAATTTTGTCACAGGATCGGAACCTCCGGTTTTACTATTACATGGACGCCAGGATAAAACCACACTGCCAAAGAATTCAATTAATCTGAGTCAAAAAATAAATAAAATGGGCGGCCATGCCTATTTGAAGATTTATCTGGATATGAATCATACCGATATTTTATCAGCGCTCACTCTACCTTTTCAAGAAACTGAATCAGTGCTTTCAGATATAAGCAATTTTATAACCGATTATTCACTATCTGAAAACCGACATAAGGAAAAAAGAAAAAAGTTTAGTTCCCAACGATAATGCGGTACCCTTCCAACCAGGCTTTTTTAACGCCAGGGGCATTAGAAGGAATATAAATAGTATTGTTGAAATACAATGGTGTACTAAGTGGCTGACCAGTTCCAACAAGGGATATTTGTGCGGCCAAAGTACCGTCTTTCACTCTCACACCATACAAACTTCCATGCTCATCAATTTCTGCAATCCACACATACCATTCATTTGACCCTTCGGGCTTTGCCAATATTGGCAAAGTGGGATGACTTCTGAATGATTCCGTTATTTTTTTGCCTGGTGGTCCGGAAAATTGCCAAAGCTTTTTAAACTTTGGCTTGCCTTGCTGTAAAATAATTTCCAATGCAATCAAACCTGCTGCATGGGTGTTATCCGATATGAAAGTTGGAATAATTACGATCGGTTTTCCATCAATTCTAGCAACAACAGCCTGTGTTACTATCATCCCACGCCAGTCCAGATAACAAGGGTCGCTAGAGGTTCCACATATGTCAATAATCTGCATTCGATCATATTGAGTACCCAGATGTTCGGCATCTATCATATAAACCGCACCTTCCTTACCCGGTTGTATCCAGACATTAAGACCATTTTTCAAATTGACTTTAACTGGTGCATTTGCTCCCAGATCATAATCCATCCAAGCCAGACACTCCCAAAAAGTCTTATCATTACAATCCCCATTTACCGGTCTTAAAGGCTTATTATCTGGGCCAAGGCGTGGAATGAATAGATTTTTACATGACTCAAGACATGCTATCGAAGGATTGGCCGAATTAAAATTTGCACAGAGTTTTTTGTCACATTTTGGATCAAATCTTAATCCGGGTTTGATTCGCATCAGGGCATTTGCATAATCATGACGTGCTAAATCAATTTGTCCATTTCCAGTTGGAACCAGTAATTCAAAAGCATGGTCTTGGACATCGACTTGCGGTCCAGCGGGTGTCCAAATACCTCCGCCACATATCATTTCACGATTTCCTGAATTATACTTAACTGGGCATTCAGTTTCAGGTGTAGTTACCATAACACTACTAATTGCAGCTTTTTTTCCGTTTTTTCGCCAAGCATCCATATCAATTTCAAAGAGCCAACCATGATAAGGCTGAATATCACCAGCCCCTCCAAAGGCAACATAAATCAATCCTGATTCATCTCTATGTTTCGGCACATATTTTACTGCTGAATGGGGATAAGCAGTCTGGGGGTAAAATTTTACTATTCCTGATTCATCTGTAGCAGGCACCTCGGCAGTAAACTCCAAAACAGGATAAATATCATCTAGCAACTTTTGATGTTCGAGATCAATAACCGCAAGATGATGGCTGACTCGCAGCCCTTTTAACATCAATTGATATACAACAATCAAATAGTTATCTGCAATAACGGGCGTAGCGGAAATTTGGAGACGTTTATCTTTTGGAGCCGGAATGTGAATTTTACTGATGATATTGCCGGTATCGGAATCCAGCAAGGCTATTGTACCATTCTCGAATGGCACAATAATTTGTGGTTTTTGTTGTGGTAAGTAGAGCAGAGGCGAAGCCAAAATTCTGCTGTTGAATTCAGATTTTATCGCCTGTTGCTTCGGGAATAATTTGATGAGAGATATTTTTTCTGGCACGCTTTCCTTAGTTTCCAATAAAGAACATCCAGTTGTCATAAAAGCAACAAAATTGAAAAAAAACAAATAGATAATGTTACTCATGACATAGATTACAATTTAAAGCATATTCGTTTTTGGGTCGGAGTCATCAAAATAAGGAAATGAAAACAAAACTACTAAACAATAACCCCACGTGTATCAATCAAAATCTTCTCTTTTAAATCCGCCGCTTTCAAACTTTTAAATGGCTTATGATCCACTAGCAACAGTAAAATATCTGATTGCTCGATTACATCCCGGAATGGCAGTAAATCAAAATCCTTATGGGAACTTAAATTTGGTTCTGCAACCAAAACTTTCCCAATATTTTCATCTTGAATTTGTTTAACAATATCCAATGCAGGAGATTCACGTAAATCATCCACATCTGCCTTAAAAGCCAATCCTAAACATCCTATTACCGGATGTTTGAATTTATCAGCACTGGTTTTAACCTTGTTAATCACCCACAGTGGTTTGGCATCATTAACTTCCCGTGCTTTTTTTATCAATTGAGCTTCTTCAGGCGCACGGGCAACAATAAACCAAGGATCCACGGCTATACAATGGCCACCCACACCAGGTCCAGGCTGTAGAATATGAACCCTGGGATGACGATTAGCCAATTTGATCAATTCCCACACATTGATGCTTTCTTTATCACAAATTAATGACAACTCATTGGCAAAAGCAATATTGACATCTCTAAATGAATTCTCGGTCAATTTACTTAGCTCAGCAGTTCTTGCATCGGTTGTTAAAACTTCTCCTCGAACGAAGGTTTGATAAAATTCGACTGCCTTTTCAGTCGAAAGCGGATTAATACCACCTACAATCCGATCATTTTCGACTAACTCGGTTAATATTCGCCCTGGCAAAACCCTTTCAGGACAATGGGCCACAAAAACATCTTTACCCACATCATGACCACTTTCCTGTAAAATTTTTGCAACAACCTCTTCAGTCGTTCCAACAGGACTTGTTGATTCCAGGATAATAATATTCCCCGGCTCAACAAAAGAAGCAATCATCTTTGTTGCTGCTTCTACATAAGAAAGATCAGGGATATGATTATCCTTAAATGGTGTTGGTACCGCCAAAATATACACATCAGCTGTGACTGGTTCTAATCCCGCTTTTAAGTTACCGGATTGAACAGCTGATTTCACCAATATATCCAAATCAGGTTCAACAATATGAATTTTTCCTTGGTTAATGGTATCAACAACATGTTTGGAGGTATCAACTCCAAAAACCTCATAACCTTTTGTACCCAATAATGATGCTGTAGGGAGGCCGATGTAACCTAAACCCACCACACAGACTTTTTTTTCAAGTTTTTGCATGATTTCCTTGGTAATCTAGCTTTTTAAATTAACAAAATAATTCTAGTTGCGACTCAGACTTTTTCAAAACTGAGATATGTAAAAATTATAGTTCTGTAATGATATCATCAGCTTCTTCTGAATGACCCGGAACGATATCAATGCCTTTTTCTAGCTTTACCAATCTTCTGACTGCCTCCTGCTCCCTATTTTCAGAGGAAATAACGGGAAAAACGCCTCCTTTCTGTTTATCCCTAATAACATCAAGCATCAATTCAAGATAAATATGCTTACTGTCTTCAGCAAATCCATAAACCAAGGCAAAATCACATAGTGTATTGATCAAACGAGGGACACCGCCCGTATGGTAATAAATTGCTGCGATAGCATATTTATCAAAAATATCTTTATCGCCATTAGCGACTGTTAAGCGATGCTGAATATAAGCTTTTGTTTCTTTATACCCAAGCTGCTTCAGTTTGTAATCTACTGAAACCCGCTGTGCCAATTGCCTTAATTCATGACGTTGCAATGTCTCTAATAACTCGGGCTGACCAATCAGTACTAACTGCAAGACCAAATGCTTATCGGCATTGATATTTGAAAGCAAACGTAACTCTTCCAATGTTTGCATATCCATATTTTGTGCTTCATCAATGATTAATACGGTGCGTTTATTATTCGCATATTCATTAATCAAGAATTCAACAAAAATTTTATATAAAGCAGCTTTATCTTTGGCCTCAGTTTTTATGTTATAGGCCATTAACACCCATTCCAATAAATTCCCAAAGGAATTATGTGCATTTGATATCAACCCAACATTGATATCTTTATCCAACTGACGGAGTATTTCTCTAATTAAAGTCGTCTTACCTGATCCCACTTCACCACTAATTACTGTAATTCCCGCCTGGCTTTGCAATCCATAACTTAACATGGTCAGTGCCATTTTATGCTGTTTACTCAAATATAAAAAAGCGGGGTCTGGGGTCAATGAAAAAGGTTTTTCGGTAAACCCATAAAATTGTGTATACATTACAAAAAATAAACCAGTGTTTTTTCAATCCAGCTGAAAAAAATGAAACCATGGGTTGATATTACCACCCCTTTTCCGGGTAAAGAGCTGGTAAGAAGTCATTTGAGGTCAAAAAAAGAAATGGTCAAGCTTAATAATAACCTGCTGAGAAGTCCTCTTCTACCGATTTATTTAATACTGTGCCCATAAATTTGTTCTCATCAATCAATTCAATACTGCGCTGCACCTCATCTTCGGTATTTTCACCTTCCGCAACGACCAGCAAACAAGCATCAACATTCGGCATAAATACCAAAGCATCGTCAATTTGTAACAATGGCGGTAAATCAACTACAACAATACGATCAGAATATCGATGTTTGAGTTCTTTTGCCAACTCTAGCATTCTCGGTGTCGTCAATAAGTCAGAGGAACGATTTAATGGACGGCCTGCTGGCAAAATCACAAGGGATTCCAGACCTGGATGAATAAGAATTTCAGGGATGGTTTGACCTCCTTCAAAATAGTCGATCAAACCAACTTCGGGAGACAAACCAAAATATTGATGAATACTGGGATTTCTGAAATCAAGATCGGCAAGCAAAACACTGTAGTTAGCATCCATTGCAATACTGATCGCCAAATTTGAGGCCGTCAACGATTTTCCGGCTCCGGAAACTGGACTAGTGATGGCTAATACATTGGCGCCAGTGGTACGCATACGTTGAATAACCTTGGTTCTGAGAATTTTAAAAACATCTCCTCTTGGATCATCTTCAATTCCAGCAACCAATTTGTTTTTTAATAAAACTGATGGCTGAGTGTCAACTTGCCGTGTTTGAGAATAGCTTATCTCTTTTGTCGCAACACGGTCATTGTCAAGATTAATTGACGCAGAAGCTTGCTGGGCAGTTGCATCACGCTGTTTTTTTGCTTTATCTAAAGCTTGTTGTATCAGTTCCATTTGTTTTCCTAAAAATATTCATATTCAAATACATTGCTCCAAAACAATATTGAAACAATGATGCTAAATTTTGAAGTTATCAACTGCTTCAACTAATTTTTCTGTTTAGCACATACCATAAAACATCCAGAGGCATCACAAAAAAATGAAACAAAACAATCACTATGATTATAGCGGCAATAGCGGCCAAAGTAATTTTAAGCTTCAATTTTTTTGCTTCTTCCAAGTCCTCCTCATTTTCAATATATGGAATAACAACTAATGGATATGCACCAGTTGCAGCCAACATTCCTTTTGAGCCAAAGATATTCTGGTTAATACTTTCCTTGATAAGAGCATAGGCTAAAGCAGCGCCAATCGATAACATAAACCCCAACAGGACAATAACCTTTCGGTTTGGTTTGTCAGGTTCGTCTGGGAACAAAGGAGGTTCAATCAAAGAAAAACGCTCCGCCTTTCTTCCTTGTTCCATTGCTTGCGCCATATCCGCTTCCATTTGCTTGGCTTTGACTTCACGGTATTTCTGGGTGGCATTTTCATAATTCCGGGTTAAATCCTGATATTCCCGTTCGACTTGGGGCGCTTTCAACAACCCCTCCTGAAAAGAATCCAATTTATCCATTAATTTATCTTTAGCGACCCGCATCGCTCTTAAATCGGACTTTGCAGCATTTAATTGAGCAAGTAACTGAATATATGCTGGATTATCCGGCTTGGTTTTAACTGCACGCTTGGTAGAAGGTTTTTTTAATTCTTTCTCTAAATTTGCTACTACTTGCTTTAATTTCTTTACATCTGGATGCTGGGACGAATATCGCTTGGTTAAGGCCGCCAATTCACCTCGTTTGTCCTTGAGTTGAGCAACAATTTCAGTATTATCGATTCCACCAACTTCCTTTTCCAATGCTTCAATCTCTTTTTTCATTTTGACAACATCAGGGTGATTACTAGAATATCTGGCTTTCAACCCGACATACTCTGCCTGTAAAGATTTGAGTCGATCCTGTGAGCCATAAATTCGTTCACCCGTTGCAGAAAAAACCGACATATTGGGTTCAATTTGTGCTAGCTCAGCCTCCAAATATAAAATACGTTCATTGAGCGATGTTATCTGCCTGTCCGTATCCATAATTTGCTGGTCAGTCCGATCCATCAGGTTCATATTTAACTGCTGCAATTCAGGAAGGCTTGTAGAGTTTCTTTCCTTAAAATCAGCTAACTCTTTTTCCAATTCGTCAATTTGTTCGGCAAGCTTTTCGGATTCCATTGCCAAAAAGCTGGTTGCTTGGCTAGCAACTTCAGAACGACGCTTTAAATTTTCATCTAGATACAAATTAACCAGCTCATTTGCTACTTGTTGAGCTTTTTGCGGGGATTCATGCTCAAAAGATAGTGTAAATGCAATGGTAGCTTGGGTTGGCCTGCCGCTTACGGGGTCAACAACATCAGCACTCACCATATCCAAATGGATATCCTCTCTCATGTCCTCTACGACTACAGAAATAGGTTCTTTCTTTATTTCGTCCTGATAAAGCCCATATTTTTTTATGATTTTCTTGAGATTAGCAGAACTCATTACCCTTTGGCTGATTACCTGAATTCGTTGATCTGCATAACTGGTCACCGTCGACCTTACCAGATCCTGGGGTATTTCCTGTTGCTCAATCAATATAATAGCGCTTGACTTATAAGTTGCCGGCCACTTTACTGCGATTATGACAGTCAATAAAAACAATACCGCAAAAATCAGTATCATTTTATTCTTATTGCGCTTAAACATCGCAATATAATCTTGCAGTCCCTTAACTTCTTCTTCCATCATTAATTCACTGTTCATAAAAAATTTCTATATTGAATACTTAAAACTGTTTTGTCTATATCTCTTAAAGATAGCACTAAAATTCTTGTGTTGAAAACTTATCCCATTGATATTTTAAAGTTATGAAGACGGCATTTGATTCTGCAGTACTGGTAATATTAGACGTAGAATTTTCTCCCGGCTCATATTCCTGCCTGCGGTAACGATAACCGCCAGATAAACTCAACTGCCGATTAAATTGCCAGCGTAGTTGTGGAGTAACGGAATAATAGGTTCTGTCTCGTGAAATCTGAGTATTCTCAGTGGATTTTGTCATATGAATTGCACCATTTAACAAAAAGTGCAGATGTTGCGTGATTTTATACAGGGAGTCAAACGAAAACCTGTCGACAGTACGTAGCCCTTCTGAGCCTGACGGACTTGTGCTTCTGGAATAGCTGATACTGGCATCGCCTTTTTCAAACTGCTTTTCTGTACTTACTGTAAAAACTAGCCCTGTTTGACTGTCAGAAAAAGGCTGTAACCGCCTGTTTCCAACAACATCAAAAACTCTTCCATCAATAATCCGAACCCGTCTACCATTAACAACAGCATCTCCATCAGGCCCATTACTGAAAAAGTTAGTAGGAACTAAAGCCTCGCTATCAACAATTTTAACCCCATCTGTTTGCGTAAAACGCAATCCACCCATGATAGAAGCTGTCCAGGTTTCAGAAAAACTGTAATTCAATCCGGTATTGATTGTAACTTCATCTACTTGCAAATCGACTTCAGGCTGTTCAAATCTTGACCATCCAACAGTCGCATAATTTTGTAACTTGGCATTCCATTGATGAAAAAAGGTAAGTGAGACTGAATCATAGGTATAATCCGTATAACGAGATGTTTGAGATTCACCATAACTGACATCGGTATGCGAGTAATTGGCCTGGAGATATTTATCCTCAGACAATAAAAACATCCAGTCCGGAGAAACTGTCCACGTCCATCTTGGAATATTTTCTAAAATCCCAGTCACATCCAGACCGGCTGTCAATGTACTTTCCTGATTATAACCTGCAGTAAACCCAAAAGTATTTCTTGCATCAAGATTATAACTGGATTTAAAATCCAGAAAGAAATTCTCATGGTCTAAATCCAGATCCGAGAAAAATTTTTTAACAGCAACTTTTCCTTTAAAAAAAACATCGTAATTATCAGACCTTACCCCTGTCTTGACATCTGCAGTCGTAATGATGCCATAGGCATCAATGCCAACACCCTTCCGCAATTTGCTCAGAAAAGTATCAGTGAACAATCGCTTATTATCGTCATATTCGGTTCTCAAGCTAAATGAAGGTTGGATATACCATTCTTCAGCAACAGCATTGACTGAAAAACCCGTCGAAAAAATCAGTAGAAACTTAATTAACCAAGTTTTTCGATTGTCTTGATGGAACTTTACAGAAGCCATAGCGGTGATTGTTTCCATTACATTGATAAAAAACACAGGGTTTCAATTCCCTACCAAATTACTATGGAACTACAATGACATCGCCACTTTGTAAAATGATATTTTGCTCAAGATCATCACCGTCTTCAACATCACCATATTCAAATTCAATGGCTTTTTGCTTACCGGTATTATCCCTTCTCAAAATGACTATATTATTAACCGAAGCAAAAGGCGTCATTCCCCCAGCCATACTTAAGGCTTGCATGACATCTATTTTACTGGTCATTAAATATTGATCCGGCTTGTTTACCTTGCCAATAACGTAAATCTTGTTCCCTAACAATTGCTTCGCAGAAACAGTCACAACCGGATCAGAAATATATGTTGAAAGTGCATCAGAGATTTTCTTTTGAATTTGTTCCAGACTTAAACCCTGGGCCTTAAAATCCCCAACCAATGGAAATGAAACACCGCCATCAGGTCTAACCAAAACTTCTTGCAGTAATCCTTCTTCTTTCCAGACATTTATTTCAAGAACATCGCCAGGCTGAACCAAATACGCCTCAGTAGCTACAACTTTTTCATCAGCATAAACTTTACTCAAACATGTCAGCATAACCAGCAAGATCGCCATTGAAGGCTTAACAATATGTTTTAATTCGGTCATTTATATTCCTCTTTTCCTTAGCTTCAAGCTTAAAAACATAGTATGAATCATTAATTTTAATATAATATTAACTATCTAACTTTTTTTCTTTGTTTATTTTTAATTTCAATAGATGCACTCTTCGGGTATCAGCTCTGATAACCTCGAATCTGAATTTTCCGAAATCCAGTTTTTCACCTTTCTTTGGCATATGCTCCAATTGATGGACAATCCACCCCGCCAAAGTATCAAACTCATTTTCTTCAAGATTGGCTGAAAAACGGGTATTGAATTCATCAATTGGCATTAATGCTTTTATAGAATATTCATTCTCTTTACGCTGAATGACAAATTCCTCTTCTTCTGCATCATGTTCATCTTCAATTTCACCAACAATTTGTTCCAATACATCTTCAATAGTAATCAATCCAGCGGTTGCCCCATACTCGTCAACCACGATGGCCATATGATTTTTAGTCGCTCTAAATTCTTTCAGCAAAACATTCAATCGTTTACTTTCAGGAACTATCACAGTTGACCGCATGATTTTTTCAACCTTCACACTTTGATTCTTTAAAATATAAGGCAGAAGATCCTTAGCCAGTAACACGCCAACCACTTCACTACGATCATCTTCAATGACAGGGAAACGTGAATGGGCAGTTTCTATCACCACTGGAAAAATCTCTTTTAGCTGCGCATCTCTGGAGACAACAGTCATTTGTGCCCGGGGCACCATCACTTCCCTGGCTCGTGCTTCAGATACGCGAAGCACACCTTGAATCATTCGAAATGCATCATTGTCTAATAATCTTTTTTTCTTTGCCTCTTTTAAAATTTCCAGCAGATCATCACGATCCTGAGGCTCCCCAGTTATAAGCTGATTAATCCTGTCAATCCAGCTTTTCTGCTGGGGCTTGGTACTCGGGGGTTGGTCGTCGCTCATCATTAACTCTCCTGAAAATAGGGATTACTTATATTTATTG
>JALXCS010000316.1 GCA_026990815.1 Methylomonas sp.
CGATGCAACACTTCAAGGTGTTTAATCTCGTCGGCTGATAGGTGGTAATCATTCATGTCGTTATTATATTCGCTATCAATACAATACGTCATCTAGTTTATGTGCATTCTTGATCGCGAATAGTATAGATACTATGCTGTATTCTTTAATAATCCAATAACAGGAATACATTTTGAATTAGCATATACACCGTTGATAGTTGATACCTTCATTTTGTTCCTATTGATGGTGGAAGATTTTAAAAGAAATTTGGAAAAAGCATCCAGAGTGGAAGAATCCCCCCTGGAAAGAGGCTATGCGGAAACTTCCATCAAAAGATGAACAAATTTAATGTAATGGTCTGATAAACCAGGGGTTACCGTCATTGTTAGCATGAAACGAAATAATGAGCCGCCATGGTTCGTTACCTTAAATTATAATTAGGCGACAACCTGGCTGGTACATAGGGACATAGCCCGAGCGCAATAGTAATTTGATGACTGTTTGATTCCGTGAAGTCAAAGCAGTCTGGATGGCAACGATGCAAGTCTCGGAGTTACAGTCATTTTGGAGTGATATTGTCGGCACCAACGACTAAAATTTTCCTGATTAAGTAGAACCTTCAGCTAGATTAATGACTGGTCGAACCCAGTAACACATTGAATTGATTATGGTTATAAAAATAGGAATGCGGTGTGAATTTTACAGTCGTGAAAAATAGTTGGTTTTTCCACTTTTTTGTATATAATTTTTAATCCGAAAAATGGACACCACATATACTCTAGAGTTCACACTTCTTATGGCCTCCAAGTTGGCTGAGGCTCATGGGTAATCAGGAAAATTTTTGCTGCTGATACCCTGTTTCCATGCATAGGCTACTTTTCTGAGGCCACTGCTTTGCCAGGCTTTTTACGTGAGATCATTTTTCATCTTTTGGTTATTTTAATCTGTGTGTCTGGGTTAGTACTGTTGCTTTAAAAATCACCAGTATTCATCAAATGAGAATTTGATGTCAGTCGAGCTCGCTCATTAAAACCTCAATAACAACTGTGGTATTATTGGCGGCGACTGACACAATTGAAAAAAACAAAAAAATGCAAGAAATAGAATACGAATTCCAGGAAGACGATTTAATTCAATACAATGAAATGCAATATGATAAAAATGAAGATTATGTGAAAAACATGAAGCGGAATCGCTGGATGTATCCAGGGTTTATGGCTTTGATCGCGCTTTTTTACTGGTCTTATTATGGGAATATTGAACAGGCCATCTATATTTTGATTATTGCAGTGATGTGGATGTTAGTGACCCCTTGGGTAATTAAATGGCAGATGAAGCAGAAAATTCTGGATAGTTACACAGAAAAAGAAAGAAATAATATGTTTGGCCATTATCGTTTATTTATTGACCCCAAAGACCCAAATTTTTTGCAGGAACGGTCCCCGAGCGGTAAAAACAAGATTGAATGGAAAGAAATGTTACGGGTGGATTACGAGAAAGGGCAGGTACAACTTGTGCTTGATAGTGGCTCAGTATTGATTATTCCAGTCAAAAAGGTAACCAAAGGCAATTTAGAAAAGTTTGCTGAGATGGTGGAGAAACTCATTGACAAGCATGACAAATAATTTGAGAAAGTTATAACACGCCATCACGTTTCTGGATGTAATATCGACAAGCATCAACGCATTCGGGCTTGGTTGGATAGGGGCCGCTGATCATGTCGACAGTGAAAAACCACCAGCCATATTTATTTACATAATAACGATCTTGAGGTTTAAAAACAGGGTGGCGCTTTTTTTGCTTTTTCTGCATCTGTCTATTTTAGCTAAGCTGATTTTTTAATTGTGCTGAATTTTAAAAATATTTGTTTACGTCGTGGCCATGAAGTTTTATTTTCCGGCGCTTCATTTACCTTGCATAAGGGTCAAAAAATTGGCATAACAGGTGCTAATGGTGTAGGGAAATCCAGTTTTTTTGCATTTATCCGAAACGAACTACATCCGGATGAGGGGGATTTTTCAGTGCCACCAGGTTTACAAATTGCCCATGTTGCACAAGAAACCCCGGCGGTACATAGGGAGGCCATCGAATATATTATTGACGGTGACCGGGAGTTAAGGGCGCTTCAGCAACAAATACTGGCAGCGGAAAACAATGATGATGGTGTAATACTGGCCAAGTTGTATGAGAAGTTAGATAGGTTGGGTGGCTATACCGCTCAGTCACGCGCTTCTCGTTTGATGAATGGACTCGGCTTTTTATCTTCACAGGAACGAATGGCAGTTGCTGAATTTTCCGGAGGTTGGCGAATGCGCCTGAATTTGGCTCAGGCTTTGATGTGCCGTTCTGATGTGTTGTTACTTGATGAGCCAACAAATCATTTAGATTTAGATGCAGTTATTTGGTTGCAGGATTGGTTGATTAAATACCAGGGAACCTTGTTGTTAATATCACATGACCGGGAATTTTTGGATGCTGTGATAGATCATATTGTTCATATTGAACAAAAATCAGCTGAAATTTATACCGGTAACTATAGTGCTTTTGAAAAAACACGAGCAGAAAGACTAGCTCAGCAACAATCTGCATTTGAAAAACAGCAAAAGGAAATTGCGCACATGCAAAGTTTTGTTGATCGTTTTAAGGCGAAGGCTACCAAGGCAAAGCAGGCGCAAAGCAGAATTAAGGCTTTAGAGAGGATGTCTCTGATTGCTAAAGCGCATGTTGATTCACCGTTTGATTTTCATTTTTCACCAGCCGATAAATTACCAAATCCGCTGCTAAAAATTGAACAGGCTAATGTTGGTTATGACCACTCGGTTATTATAGAAGACATCAATTTATCAATTTCCCCTGGGGACAGAATTGGATTGCTGGGGCCAAATGGGGCAGGCAAATCAACTCTAATAAAAGTACTTGCCGGGGAAATATCGCCTTTGGCCGGAGTTAAGCAAGATTCGGAAATGCTGAAGATTGGTTATTTTGCCCAGCATCAATTGGAGCAGTTGCGCCTAGATGAAAGCCCGTTATGGCATTTACAAAAGATTGATGCTAAAGCAACAGAGAAACAGTTAAGGAATTTTCTGGGGGGATTTAACTTTCATGGTGACAAGGCGTTAGAAGCAGTTGCCCCTTTTTCTGGTGGCGAGAAGGCACGTTTGGTTTTAGCGTTAATTGTTTATCAGCAACCTAATTTGTTGTTGCTGGATGAGCCAACCAACCATCTTGATCTGGAAATGCGCCATGCACTAAGTGTTGCTTTGCAGGAATTTCAAGGCGCAATTATTTTGGTGTCTCATGACCGGTATATGCTGCGCTCGGTTACAGACAAATTATTGCTGGTGGCGAATAAAAAAATTCGGCTTTTTGATGGTGATTTAGATGATTATAGGCAATGGCTAGCTGACCAAAAGCAGCGACAAAATCTCAAGCAATCAGAAGTTTCCAATTCTGAATCAACACTTTCTAGAAAGCAACAACGGAAATTGGATGCCGAGCGTAGACAAAAGCTAAAACCATTGTATGATGCAGTGAAAAAGGCAGAGCAGAAAATGGAAAAATTACATCAGCAACAGCAACAGTTAGAAAAGGTATTGGCGGATTCTGAAATTTATTCAGAATCCGAAAAACATCGACTAAAAAAATTGTTGCAGGAAAAAGCCTTTTTGGATAAAGCGATTGAAAAAACAGAAGCAGATTGGTTAGCTGCGGGTGAACAATTAGAATTGGCTGAAACTGAAAATCATGTATGAGTTTAGCAAATTAATTTTTAGTATCTGTTTACTACAAAAAGGGCCTCAGGATATACCGTATTC
>JALXCS010000317.1 GCA_026990815.1 Methylomonas sp.
GCCCAGGCTTACTGTCGGATTTCCAGCTATTTGCAAACGATGACCAATAAAGGCGTTAATCCGCTGATTGCTATTCAATTAGCTTTGGCGGGCAAGGCTTCTGGTTTTGGGGGTGAGTAGTTACAAGTAATTTATCATAGCATGCCTGTTTATTCTTAATGGACACCTTTTGGTCTAATGGTCATCCCTGCCTCAAGCTCAGTTTGGAAAATTGCTATCAATAAAAAAAATAATCGCCTGTTTTATCTGCAAATGTTGTTTCATAAAAACTTGGCCGAGGATCTTTGCGAGATCACCGTTCAATATCGGTAGGAACAATTGATATATTATTGTTTAGTTGGCGATAAATTTCTGATTTTTTCTACCAAATGTTGCGTGGAAATCTCTTCTGGTTCACGTTGTCCCATTAAGTAAGGCATTAGTTCCGTATCTTCTAGTGCTAACAGTTTTAGAAATTCAGCTCGTTCCAGTTGCTCTGCGTTTTCAAAACAAGTTTCTAAATATCTGGTCAGTAAAATATCCAACTCGAGTGCCCCTCGACGACACTGCCATTTCAGTCTGGATAAATATTTCATTAAACTATTGACGTAAAATAAGCATTTTTTTGATTTCTGCAATGGCCTTAGCCGGGTTTAATCCTTTAGGGCAGGTGTCAGTACAATTCATAATGGTATGGCAACGATATAATTTAAAAGGATCTTCCAGTTCATCCAGTCGTTCCCCGGTGTTTTCATCACGTGTGTCAACCAGCCACCGATAAGCCTGTAACAGAATGGCGGGGCCAAGATAACGATCGTTGTTCCACCAGTAGCTGGGACAGCTAGTAGAACAGCAAGCACATAAAACGCATTCATATAGGCCATCTAACTTAGCCCTGTCTTCTTTACTTTGTAACCTTTCCCTGTCTGAAGGAGCTGGTGTTTGTGTTTCAATCCAGGGTTTGATTGAAGTATACTGAGCAAAAAAGTTGGTCATATCGACAACTAAATCTTTAACAACAGACATGTGTGGTAACGGAAAAATTTTAATGGTTCCCTTATACGAATCAATGGCTTTAATGCAGGCCAAGGTGTTTTTTCCATTAATGTTCATCGCACAGGAACCACAAACACCCTCGCGGCATGAACGCCGAAATGATACTGTTGGGTCAATCTCATTCTTGATTTTGATGATGGCATCCAATAGCATTGGGCCACAATCATCCAGATCTATTTCATAGGCATCTATACGAGGATTCTCTCCAGAATCTGGTTCCCATCGATAAACTTCAAAACGCCGAATATTGGTTGCTCCCTCTGGAGCTTCAAAAGTTATTCCTTCAACTAAAACTGAATTTTTTGGCAGTGTAAATTCAACCATTAATAAACTCTCTCTTTCGGCGGGATAACTTCAACTTCATCAGTCAATGTATATAAATGAACGGGACGATAATCAAACCTGATCTTGTTGCCTGGTAACCAGGTCAGGGTATGTTTTAACCAGTTTTCATCATCTCGTTTTGGGTAATCTTCCCTGGCGTGCCCTCCTCTGCTTTCAGTTCTGTTACCCGCAGCAGCGATTGTTACCATTGCCTGACTGAGTAAATTATCGAGCTCCAGGGTTTCAACCAGATCAGTATTCCAAATCAAGGATTTGTCTGTTACATGAACATCAGCAAATGATTCTCTAATGCCCTGCATCAGATCAATACCTTCATTCAAAGTTTCACCGGTTCTGAATACGGCAGCCTTAGCTTGCATGACTTTCTGCATGTCCAGGCGAATTTCAGAAGTTTTTTTGCTGCCATTAGCATTTCGGATTCTATCGAAACGGGCGATTGCCTGATCACAGGCATCTTCAGCCAAAGGTTTGTGTTCTTCACCCGATTTGATAATTTCTGCACAGCGGATTGCTGCAGCACGACCAAATACAACCAAATCCAACAATGAATTTGATCCTAATCGATTTGCACCATGTACCGAAACACAGGCTGTTTCACCAATAGCCATTAAGCCAGGGACAACAGTATCAGGATTATCATCATGCAAAGTGACAACTTCACCATGGTGGTTGGTTGGAATTCCCCCCATGTTGTAATGAACAGTCGGTAGTACCGGAATAGGTTCTTTAGTGACATCTACGCCTGCAAAAATTCTGGCTGTTTCAGCAATGCCCGGCAAGCGCTCGTGGACAATGGCCGGATCCAGATGTTCAATGTGCAAATAAGCGTGATCTTTTTCAGGACCTACTCCTCGCCCTTCGTTAATTTCTATAGTAATCGCCCGACTTACTACATCTCTCGATGCCAGATCTTTTGCAGAAGGCGCATATCGCTCCATAAAACGTTCACCTTCGGAATTGGTTAAATACCCCCCTTCTCCCCGAACTCCTTCAGTAATCAAACAGCCGGAACCATAAATACCGGTAGGATGAAACTGAACAAATTCCATATCCTGTAATGGTAAACCTGCTCTTAAAACCATAGCATTACCATCACCGGTAACAGTGTGAGCAGAGGTGCAGGAGAAATAACTTCGACCATATCCCCCGGTTGCCAAGACTGTCATGTGTGCCTTAAATAGATGTAGTGTCCCATCATCAAGACACCATGCCAAAACACCTCGACAACCGTCACTGTCAAGAATCAGATCAAGGGCAATATATTCAACATAAAATTCAGCATTATGTTTAAGTGCCTGCTGGTACAAAGTATGCAAAATAGCATGGCCGGTCACGTCTGCAGCTGCACAGGTTCTTTGTGCCTGAGCCTTTCCAAAATGCGTGGACATACCACCAAAGGCGCGTTGATAAATTTTACCTTCCGGGGTCCTGGAAAAAGGTACGCCATAGTGTTCCAGTTCAATGATTGCAGGAATGGCTTCCCGGCACATGTATTCGATGGCATCCTGATCTCCCAGCCAGTCCGAGCCTTTGACAGTGTCATACATATGAAAGCGCCAATCATCCTCTCCCATATTACCTAATGCAGCACTAATACCACCTTGCGCGGCAACTGTGTGGCTCCGGGTCGGGAAAACCTTGGTGATACAGGCGGTTTTGAGGTTTTTTTCAGCCATACCAAATGTTGCTCTCAGGCCAGCTCCACCTGCACCAACAACAATGACATCATAGCTGTGTTCAATAATTTTATATTCAGAATCCATTAATCAACCTGCCAGAATAATACGTAAATCAGCAATGATTGCTGCCAACATTAAAAAGAAAAAAATCAGGTAGGTACACAAAATTGCGGCAATTCTCCACATCTCAGATGAGACATAATCTTCAATGATAACTTGCAGCCCTAATACTGCATGGTAAAAAACACTGAGAATCCAAAAAATCATACAAATAGAATTTAAAGGTGACGCCAACCAGGTTACTGTTTCCTGATAGGATCCGTTATAACTCAAATCAAGTAGAATAATCGGCCAAAACGATAGCGGAATTAATGCCACCGCAGTAATTCTTTGAAGCCACCAATGGTGAGAGCCTGCTTTTGCCGACCCAAGCCCACGCACCTTTGCCAAAGGCGATTGATAATCCATAAAGTATCCTTAAATGAAAATAAGTGTCACAGAGGTCAATACAACTGAAGCTAACAATTCGAAAACAGCATATTGATTCATCGATTCAAGTTCAAAACCTTTTCCTGTATCCCAAATTAGATGCCGAATCCCATGGCATAAATGAAAAAACATCATTAGCCCACATTATTCGTGAACTTTTGAAGATTCATGCAATCGGGAAAAATGCGTCTAACGGTATAGCCACACTTGTTAAGGTGGGTAATCAAGCAGCTCATGGT
>JALXCS010000318.1 GCA_026990815.1 Methylomonas sp.
GTAAAATTCACACCGCATTCCTATTTTTATAACCATAATCAATTCAATGTGTTACTGGGTTCGACCAGTCATTAATCTAGCTGAAGGTTCTACTTAATCAGGAAAAAATTTGAGGTTTAAGGTAAAACTAATTGAAATGGAGAGTCAAAAGGCGTTTAATGCCATTACCAAGATTAAAAGGATTTTGCACTAATAAATATTAATTCTTAGGACGATTTACTCTTTTGTGAATTTTAGGGCTTAGTGGGACAAAAAAATCACCTTCGTGGGCGTTAAAGAGGTAAGTGATTGAAATCAAGACCTTCTATTGCAAGTATGCGATAGAGAGCTACAAGGAAGTATTTACGCGTGTCTCTTTCTTTCAATCACTTAGACCCTCCCGTTCCACAAGTTTTTGTCGTGTATAGAGAATTTAGAGTAAAAATAAACAATAAATATAGGAGGGGGGTATGAGTCGAACTATCATTTTTTTGCTTGGTTTAATTGCTTTGGCATTATTGGTTTTTCTTTGCATTCGCAAACACACGCCGGAAATACAAACTGATATTCAGGCGCGAACCGTCAGTGTTTTGTCTGCTGGGGCTACAGATTGGGTGAAAGTTGATGTAGATGGGCGAAATGTTGTACTAACCGGTATTGCTCCATCAGAAGAGTTGCGCAAAAAAGCTGAAGAAATGGCAAAAGCAGTAACGGGGGTCGTCAGTGTGGACAATCAAATAACAATTGCTCAATCTAATGTTGAATCAATTTTAGAACCTGAGCCGGAAGTAATGCAAGAGTCAGAACCTGAACTGGTTGTCCAAAGCCCTTACGAAAATCAATTTACTAAAACTAAGGCTGGAGTAGTTTTAAGTGGCTGGGTGCCTGATGAAGATCAACACCAAGCATTACTTCAACTGGCGAAACAGAAATTTGGAGAGGACCAGGTGACTGATCAATTGCAAGTTGGTACAGGAGCGCCAGAAGGGTGGTTGCAAGCAGCAAAAGCAGCGATTACCGGGCTTGCTTATTTTAAAGATGGAGTTGCACATATTACTGATACAAAAATTGATTTGTCAGGTGATGTCCTCAATGAAGCTGCAAAGGAGAATGTAGAGACGGAATTACACACTACGCTCCCTGCAAATTTCAAAATTGATTTAGAATTGAATGTGCCGCAATTGGCGATTGAGGAGATTCATCCCAAATCTGCCAAAGATGACAGAATTTCCTGTACTGAAACATTTAATGAAATGTTAGCGAGTGAAAAACTGCATTTTGCAACAGATAGTGCTGGGGTTAGAGAGCGTCAACAAAAAGTTTTGGATAAGGTCGTTCGGTTTTTAGACACTTGTCCAAATTCAATTATTGAAGTTTCGGGCTTTACTGATTCTCGAGGAACAGAGTCCTATAATCAGAAATTAAGTCAAAAAAGAGCAGAAACAGTAGTTCGAAAACTTATTAACAAAGGAGTAAATGCCAACAAATTAAAAGCAAGAGGCTATGGGGAAGTACATCCTTTGTCTGATAATAGTTCAAGAAAAGGTCAGGCGCTCAATCGGCGCATAGAATTCAAATATGTCAACGAGGGGGAATAATTATGGGATATTTAATAACACAAATCATTATTTGTCTGATTATCGCAGCAGTTATTGGTTTTATAATTGGATGGCTGTTGAGAGGACTTGGTTGCGAAGAACAAAATGAGGCAGCCTATGAAGGAGCAGCTGGTTCGGGAGGCTCTTCCACTGTCAATAAATTTTCTGCCGCTGGTGCAGTAGCTGGAGGCGAAATCGTAGAGCCAGTGACTAAAGCACCAGTTATCTCTCATCAAATTGAAAAAATTGAAGGAATTGGTAAAAGTATCGGGAACTTTTTAAGAAGTATTGGCATTAAGACGACGACAGATCTACTCGATAAGTGTTCTACAGATTCGGGTTTTCAACAAGTAGTCAAAGTAAGTGAGGTCGTTGAGCCAGTTGTGAAACAATGGGTTATTAGAGCGGATTTAATGAGAGTTCCGGATGTTGATGGACAATATGCAGAGCTTATGGAAGTAACTGGAATATCTTCGGTACAAGATCTTGCAAACGCCGATGCTGAGGAATTAACTGAAAAAATGCGAACCTTAAATCAACGTGAACATTGTATTCCTGATTCAATTCCTTTACCTGATGCAAATCAGGTAAGACACTGGATTAAAGATGCCAATACACTTCCTTGACAGTATTTCATTCAGCAATGATTAAGTTAACTGGGCTTAAATTGTGAACCGACTTGAAAATTGCTGAGGTCGTTTGACCTTGTTATACTCAAGGTGTTTTTATACTCGCAACATGAGGTTAAGTTAATGGATTTAGTAAAATTGGGTACACAAATTATTCTTAGTAGATTAGGCGGGAGTGCTAATACCGACGAAGGTGGTATAGCTTCAGCATTATCTAGTTTACTTGGGGGGGGCAGCTCCAGCGGTGGATTGGATCTTGGGAGTTTGGTTACAAACATGATTCAAAAAGGTGGTGGCTTGGAAAATATTGTTAGTTCATGGCTGGGTGACGGTGATAATGAGCCAGTTTCCGGCAGCTTGATTAAAGACATTTTGGGCGGAGACAAGGTTGCCGAGTTTGCTAATCAAGTTGGTGTTGATGAAGATACAGCAGCAGACACTCTGGCAGAAGCAGTACCACAAATTGTTGATAAAGGTAGTGTTGGAGGGTCTTTACTGGATGCAGTGGGAGGGGTTGACGGCGCTATTAATCTTGCCAAGAAATTTTTTAGTTAAATCTCAAACCCAAAGTTAACCTTCAAAATAGCCCCGGTTATCCGGGGCTTTTTATGAGCTTAAAAAGGTTTCACTACTGCTAGAATAATGATTGCAAACAAAAACAACACGGGGATTTCGTTGATCCAACGATAAAAAATGTGAGTATTGGTATTGCGATCATGTTTGAAATCAAATAGCCATTTGCCGCAAAAAAAATGGTAAATCACTAAAAGTAATAACAGTGTTAATTTGATGTGTAACCAGCCGCTGGATGAATACATGTTCCATGCATAATCAATCAGCATCCAGATCCCAAATACAAAAGTCAGAATCATGCCGGGGGTCATGATGCCAAAAAATAATTTGCGTTCCATGACTTTGAATCGTTTATTACTGATTTCATCATCACTCATCGCATGGTAGACATAAAGCCTGGGAAGATAAAAGAGTCCGGCAAACCAGGTCACCATAAAAATCAAATGTAGTGCTTTAAGCCACAGCATATTATTGTCCTTATAAGTTTTTTTTAATCAGTTGTGTGAGTTTCTTGATATCAAACAGCCCCAGTTGTTCAAGGACGATTTGACCGTGTTTTGAGATAAAAAAAGTTTGCGGGATGATGCTAACATTCCCAAAGGCTTTGGCAATCCGGGATTGTGGGTCAAGTACAACTTCATAAGGGATGCGATAATTTTTTGCCATTTTCACGACTAAATTAGGTGGGTTGTAGGTCATGGAAACAGCAATTATTTTCAATCCTTGTTGATGAAATTGCTCGTATAGTTCGATGAACAGAGGAATCTCTTTCACGCATGAAGGACAGTCTGTTGCCCAAAATGTCACAATAATTGGTTTCCCTTTTAAACTGGCAAGAGAAATTTGTTTGCCAGTAATGGTTTTTAACATGATGTCTGGCGCTATTTTTTCTGACCCAAGCATTTGCCATGCAATAATGCAGGTGATTAACAATAACAGCAGAGGGCCAAGAGAAAATACTTTACTGCGAAACATCTTTTTCTTCAGTTGGCTTTTCAGGTGGTTCATAACTATCGCAGAGTGCGCGATATAGCGGGGTTGGATTCATTAGCCGAGAAGTTCCAGTAGCAAAAAAGGCGGCGGCCATTAAAGGGATAATAATTTCCTGACTGTTAGTAATCTCAATGACTATAACAAAGGAAGTTAGTGGTGATTGTAGCATTCCTGAAAAATAGGCTGTGATACTCATCAATATCATGGCACTTATTGGCGCAACAGGCGCCCAATTTGCCAGATTGGCGCCAATACCAGCTCCAGTAGCAATGGAAGGAACAAAAATTCCGCTTGGAATACCACTGAAAAAAGTTGCACAAGTGGCCAGCATTTTATACAGAGGAAAGAGAGGATCAACTATTTGACCGGTTTGAATAATTGATTTAGCTTCCTGATAGCCGGTTCCAAAGGTATCGCCATTCGAAACAAGTCCCAAAATTGCGATACAAATACCAAATAAAAATGCCAATATTGTAATGGGTATTTTGACGTTTTTAAGTATTTTTTTGCCTGTTAAAATGATTTTGCAAAATAAACCGCCAAAAAAACCACCAGTGATGCCGCAAATGGGTACGGCAAGCCAACTTTGGCTCCAAGGCATTATCAAGGATTTGTCATCAAAGAAAATATAGGTATTTAACAAGGCATAAGCAGTAACACCAGAAAAAATAATGGCTGTTAAAACCAGACTACTTATACGTTCTTCTAACGCTCTACCCATTTCTTCGATGGCAAAAATAATTCCGGTCAAAGGAGCGCTAAACATTGCAGCAAACCCGGCTGCTCCTCCGGCTAGTATCAAGCCTTTTTCCATATAATGTGGAGGGAATTTTACTGCCTTCCCTAATGAAGCCATTAATGATGCGCCAACATGCACAGCAGGTCCGCCAAAACCAACCGAAGCTCCGGAAAACAGGCCCATGATCGGAAGGATCATTTTGCCAAAGCCGATTCTAAGAGAAATCAGCTTGCTTCTGGCTGAAAGGTCATCCATTATTTCCAATGCAGTTTTAACCTGAGGGATACCACTACCTTCGCTGCCGGGAAAAAATCGACTAGTAATCCAGGCTGTTAAACTTAACCCTAATGGGGCAATAAGCAGATTAAACCAAATATATTGTAGGGATAACGAACGATAAGTATTGCCAGCCCATTCGCTGAGCAAAGTCATAAAAACAATCAACAAACCGAGAAAAACTGCTCCGACCCAGAAAACCAGTTTTTGTCTCCAGGCTGACAATGAAAAAAAAGATGCAGAATGTTCAGACATTAGTGTTCAAGCAGTTTAAAATATAAGGATTGAGGTTTTGTGCGTTATCAAGTTGCTACGCTTAGGGATCTGCGCTGATGACGAGAAACGAATAAAACATAATTTCGCTTAAAACAATATATGTGGTGCGAAATATGTGTAAAAAACCTATTATATATTAATAGAGATCTGGCGCTGGATTTGTGCCCGGTCCCAACAATAATTTAATCACGAGTATGTAATGAACAAAATTCTTATTTCCGACAAGCTGGCAGAAGCAGGTATTAATTACCTTAATGAGCAAGATAATATTCAAGTCCACATTGAAACTGGACTCAATGAGGATCAACTTAGTGAGATTATCGGCGATTACGATGCGCTTTTAATCAGAAGTGGCAGTAAAGTAACCAAAAAGGTTTTAGAATCTGCACAAAAACTCAAGGTCGTTGGCCGTGCTGGGATTGGAGTTGACAATGTTGATGTTCCTGCTGCTACGGAGCAAGGTGTGATTGTGATGAATACCCCGGATGCCAATGCCACAACAACAGCGGAATTAGCTGTTGCCCACATGTTATCGCTGAGTAGGCATTTGCCGATTGCCGATCGTTCAATCCGGGCCGGAAAATGGGAGCGTTCTAAACTGATGGGCTCTGAACTGGCGCATAAAACCCTGGCGATTCTGGGTTTTGGAACGATTGGACGGATTGTTGCAAAAAGAGGATTGGGTTTGAACATGCGAGTCATTGCCTATGATCCATTTGTTACCACAGAAATTTTTGAAGAGGTTGGTGCTCAACCTGTAGAGCTTGAGGAACTGGTTGAGCAGGCTGATTATTTGACTTTACATTGCCCGTTAATCGAGAAAACCCGTGGTATTATCGGTCGTGAGCAATTGGCGAACATGAAAAAAACCACCATGATTATCAATTGTGCCCGAGGCGGGCTGATTGATGAGGCTGCCCTCCATGATGCTCTTAAAAATCAGGAGATAGCGGGCGCTGCTTTGGATGTATATGAAAATGAACCACCTGAAAACTCACCATTACTGGAGTTGGATAATATCGTTTTCACACCACATCTAGGCGCTTCAACCAAAGAAGCCCAAGTCGCAGTCAGTGTTGAAATTGCTAGACAGGTTGTTACCTTTTTAAAAACCGGTGAGGCAGTCAATGCATTGAATTTACCTCGCCAGTCTGCTGAAGATTTGAAAAAATCCCAGCCTTTTCTTAAGCTGGCGAAAATTTTAGGCAAAATGCTTGCTGGATTGGCAACTCATCCTTTAGAGCGAATCGAAATTGCCGCTTTTGGCCGGGCCGCTGAAGTCGATGTACATCCGCTTTCAGTTGAAACTTTGGTTGGTGTGCTGGATGGACAATTATCTGTTTCTGTCAATCAGGTTAATGCCTTGAATCTGGCCAAAAGACAAGGGATGTCAATTACTGAATCACGAACTGAGGAATCTCAAGATTATATTTCCTTGCTTAGGGTGACAGGCCATTTTGATGGCGAATCAATTTCCCTTGCCGGTACCTTGCTAGGTGGTTGCCACCCACGACTCGTCTATATTGATGATTTTGAAATCGAAGTTGTTCCCGAAGGCGCATTGTTGGTCACGCGCCATGATGATAAACCAGGTGTTATCGCTGCATTAGGAACAATTCTTGGCGACGCCGGGGTTAATATCTCAAGAATGCAGGTTGGGACAGATGAAAAAGGTGAGCAAGCGATGGCGGTTATAAGCGTTTCAAATCCTTTGGAAGAAGAAGTGATCGAAAAATTATGTGCTGTATCTGCCATTCATAGTGTCAATCAGATTGTTTTATGATTTTTGACATTATTTGTTTTGATTGTGATAGTACATTAAGCAAGATTGAAGGAATTGATGAGTTAGCCAAGCGTGTCGGTTTTGGTGAGCAAATGACAGAGCTGACCAATGCTGCGATGAATGGCGAAGTGGCCTTGGAAGAGGTTTACGAACGCCGTTTGTCGCTGATAAAACCCGATAAAAAAGCTATCGACTGGCTGGCGGACTTATATATAGAAACCATGGTTGATGGAGTTGATGAGGTGTTTGAAACACTTCTCGATCAGCAACGGCAACTGCATATTGTCAGTGGCGGGATTCGGCAAGCTATTTTACCATTGGCAAACAGACTTGGTTTATCTGATAATCTTGTGCATGCTGTAGATGTTATATTTGATCATCATGGTAATTATCAAGGCTTCAACACTCATTCACCTTTGGCAAAAACAGGTGGCAAGGCAGAGATTTGTAAAAAGCTTAAAAATGACGCATCAAAACTGGCAATGATTGGAGATGGGCAGACTGATTTGGAAAGTAAACAAGCCGGAGCTTTTTTTGTCGGCTTTGGCGGAGTAGCTGAGCGTGAAACGGTTCGTCAAAATGCGGATTGTTATGTGAATGATAAATCATTGACAGCTATACTAAAATTTATTTGTTAAGGTAGCGGAAATTCGTAATGGTTATACTGGGATGTTAAAATTCCGGCGTTTATAAACAAGAGAGGAACAATGGCTGGACATAGTAAATGGGCAAATATTAAACACCGAAAAGGTGCACAAGATGCCAAGCGTGGAAAGATTTTTACTAAACTGATTCGTGAAATCAGTGTAGCTGCAAAATCAGGTGGTGGACCTGATCCAGCAAATAATCCCAGTTTGCGTACTGCAATTGATAAGGCACTAAGCGCAAATATGAAGCGCGATACTATCGACAATACCATCAAAAAAGCCAGTGGCACGATGGAGGGAGCAAACTATGAAGAAGTCGTCTATGAAGGTTATGGGCCTGGTGGGACAGCAGTCATGGTAAATTGCTTGACTGACAATCGTAATAGGACTGTTGCTGAGATCAGGCATGCTTTCAACAAAGCCGGAGGGAATTTGGGAACTGATGGCTCAGTTGCATATTTGTTCACAAAAGTTGGAATCATCAGTTTTTCTGGAGAGATAGATGAAGATGTGTTAATGGAAGCCGCTCTGGAAGCTGGAGCAGATGATATTGTCACTCATGATGATGGCACTATTGATGTGACAACGACCCCAGAGGATTATTTAACAGTGAAAGAAGCCCTTATTGCTGCCGGTTTTGAACCTATTCATGCTGAAATTACCATGAAGGCAAGTACTTCAGCTGAGTTGGACAAACAGGATGCTGAAAAATTGTTACGCTTGCAGGATCGGTTGGAAGATCTGGATGATGTTCAGGATGTTTTTTCAAATGCTCAGATTAGTGATGAGACCATGGAAGAGCTCTCGGAAGGTCAATAGATATTAATAACATTCAAACAGTGACCCGGATTTTGGGAATTGATCCAGGTTCCAGGATTACTGGTTATGCGGTAATAGATGATACCGGACAAGGTTTGAAATATATTGGCAGCGGTTGTATTCGTATTGAGGCTGATTATTTTCCAGATCGACTAAAAAAAATATTCGATGGCGTTAGTGCAGTTGTTGCCGAGTTTCAACCGTCACAAATGGCCATTGAACAAGTATTTATGCATCGAAATGCAGATTCGGCACTGAAACTAGGCCAGGCCAGAGGAGCGGCAATCTGTGCTGGACAAAATCAAGGTTTGGCTGTTTTTGAGTACGCTGCACGTCAGGTTAAACAAGCATTGGTAGGTAAGGGTAATGCGGAAAAACAGCAAGTTCAGCACATGGTAAAAATTTTGTTAGGACTGCAAGGTAATTTGCAAATTGATGCAAGTGATGCTTTGGGTATTTGTTTATGTCATGCCCACCATCAGCAAACCGAAAAAAAGCTTCGACAACGAGAAACCGGGTGATAGGTTTTTTAAACGGTAAATTAATCAGCAAAAATCCACCTACTCTGGTTTTGGATATTCATGGTGTGGGCTATGAAATCGAAGCCCCAATGACAACTTTCTATAACCTGCCTACTATTGGCGAACAGGTGAAATTGCATACCCACCTGGTGGTTCGGGAAGATGCACATATTTTATTCGGGTTTTCGACAGAATCAGATCGACTATTATTCAGAACACTGATCAAGGTTAATGGTGTTGGGCCAAAATTGGCACTAACCATATTATCTGGGCTTAGTGCTTCAGATTTTCACAGGTGTATTGCAGAAAATGATGTTCAGGCATTGGTGAGATTACCCGGAATTGGAAAAAAAACTGCCGAACGGCTCATTATTGAAATGCGCGACCGTTTACCTGATTTTAGCCTGACCGATTCAGAAAGTGAAGAACCTCGAACACCTTCAAACAATCCCAATAATTCCAAACAAGAAGCAATGAGTGCCTTGATCGCTTTGGGTTACAAACCGGTAGATGCGAGTAAAATGGTGCAAAATATTTCTTCGGATAAAAGCTGCGAAGATATTATTCGGCTTGCATTACAAGGGGCAAATCAATGATCGAGGTAGATCGTCTGATTTCTGCCCAAGGAAATGGCGAGGAAGAACGTCAGGATAGGGCCATACGACCTCGGCAACTCAAGGACTATGTTGGACAACAGGAACTGCGGATGCAAATGGAGATATTTATCCAGGCTACCCGCGCCAGAAAAGAAGCCCTGGATCATGTTTTAATTTTTGGACCGCCAGGACTAGGCAAAACCACACTCGCCAATATTATTGCTACCGAATTAAATGTCAATATTCGTCAGACTTCCGGTCCAGTTTTAGATAAAGCAGGTGATTTAGCTGCTTTACTGACCAATCTTGAAGCGCACGATGTTTTATTTATTGATGAAATTCATCGCTTAAGTCCAGTCGTTGAAGAAGTATTATACCCGGCAATGGAAGATTACCAGATCGACATCATGATTGGGGAAGGTCCGGCTGCCAGGTCGATTAAACTGGATTTACCACCATTTACTTTGGTTGGTGCGACCACCCGTGCTGGTTTATTGACCTCACCTTTGCGCGACCGATTTGGTATTGTCCAACGATTGGAATTTTATTCTGTTTCTGAATTAGCCAGTATTGTTGAACGTTCTGCCAATGCTTTGAAAATCACTGTCGATACCGATGGTGCACAGGAAATAGCAAAGCGTTCACGCGGTACACCCCGAATTGCCAACCGTCTGTTGCGGAGGGTAAGAGACTTTTCAGAAGTGAAATCAAATGGCGAAATTAATGCGGAAGTTGCCAATCAAGCATTGGAAATGCTGAAAGTGGATAAAAATGGTTTTGATGCTCAGGACAGAAAGTTATTGAAAACCATGATTGATAATTTTGATGGCGGCCCAGTTGGTTTGGATAGCATTGCTGCTGCTATTAGTGAAGAACGTGGTACTATTGAAGATGTTTTGGAACCATATTTAATTCAGCAAGGGTTTATTATGCGGACCCCCCGGGGGCGAGTAGTTACCCAAAATGCTTATCTCCATTTTGGTTTGCAAATACCTAAAGCTCCGGGTATAACGCAAGATATTTTTGATTGAACGAGCATTGGCCTGATTTTCAGATTATTTATGAAACAACAGTTTAGCTGGCCGGTTCGGGTTTACTATGAAGATACTGATGCTGGCGGGGTAGTGTTTTATGCTAATTATTTAAAGTTTTATGAAAGAGCCAGAACCGAAATGTTAAGGGCGATGGGCTATGAACAGGACGAGTTAATTAATCGGGATAAGGTTATTTTTGTGGTTCGTTCAGTCAAAATAGACTATTTGAAACCAGCAAGATTTAATGAAATACTTCAGATTACTGCCTTGATTAAATCAGTTGGCCCGGCCAGCGTTATTTTTGCCCAGCAGATAATTCGTGATGAAATAGTGTTGAATCGGGCAGAAATTAAAATAGCTTGTCTCGATGTTGAGACCATGCGGCCCAAAACAATCCCGGAAAAATTATTGGAACAATTTAAATATGAATGCTGACTTATCCATTTTGCATCTAGTTACCCAGGCCAGCTTTGCTGTTCAGTTGGTGATGTTACTTTTACTATTGGCATCAGTAATGTCCTGGACTTATATTTTCGCTAAATACAAAGAATTCAAACAAGCCATATCTGTAACAGATGATTTTGAAGAGGAATTCTGGTCAGGTAAAGATTTGTCCCATTTATATAAAAAACTCACTGACGGAGAATTGGAACCGGAAGGAATCGAGAAAATATTTATAGCCGGATATAAAGAGTTTTCCAGAATGCACAGCAAAAATGATATTGACCCAGCGGTACAGGTTGAAAGCGCCCAACGAGCTATGCGTATTGAATTGGCAAGAGAGCTGGAGAGGTTGGATGAAAGATTGCCATTTTTAGCAACAGTCGGTTCAACAAGCCCTTATGTGGGTTTGTTTGGCACAGTTTGGGGGATTATGAATTCATTTCGGATGCTGGGAAATGTCAAGCAAGCAACCATGGCTATGGTTGCCCCAGGAATTGCAGAAGCATTAATTGCAACCGCGATGGGTTTGTTTGCGGCCATTCCGGCTGTTATTGCCTACAACCGGTTTGCTACACGACTGGACAGGTTGGACGGCAGGTATGAATTATTTGTTGATGAATTTGTGGTGTTTTTACAACGTCAGGCACATAAAGGATGAGCCGAAGAACAGCCCGAAGAAAACCAATGGCGGAAATCAATGTTGTCCCTTATATTGATGTGACACTGGTATTGCTGATTATTTTTATGATCACAGCGCCGTTGATTCAATCTGGTGTCGATGTTGATTTGCCCCAAGCGCAGGCAAAAGAAATTGAACAAACTGATCTTCCGCCGGTCATTATTTCTATTGACAGACAAGGACGATATTATATTGATTTAGGTGGGCGGGAGGCTGAGCAGGCGGAAGCAAGAGAATTATTGATTTTGGTGGCAGCAGTATTGAAAAACAAACCGGAAACCCAGGTTTATATTCGCGGTGACAAAGACGTTGAATATGGCAAGGTCGTTACGGTAATGGCGGCTTTAAAAAATGCAGGTATTCCCAAGGTAGGGTTAATGACAGAAGCATTTGATCCGCAGTAAATTTATGTTTGACTATCAAAAGTTTGCTTTTCCTTTTACACTTTCCAGTGTTTTGCATATTTTGCTGATTGTAGCATTTGCCTTCAGTTTTTCCTCAACCAAGCCTACTCAAAAATATCCAGAAAAATTACCTGAAATTATTCAGGCTTCCATTCTTGATGAGACAAGGGTATTGGAACAGGCAGCGCATCTTAAACAACAGGAACAACAGCAAAAAATTCAGCAGCAAAAACAAAAACAACAATTATTGGCAGAACAAGAAAAGCAGAAACAACGTTTAAAAGCATTAAAG
>JALXCS010000319.1:0-418 GCA_026990815.1 Methylomonas sp.
GCCTCCAAGTAGCTTGGTTCAGGGATATAAAAGTTATGTTGATAGCAGGCGCTTACCGAAGCTGCTTGTTCTTTCAGGATGCCTGAGAGTACTATTTGTCCATCGGTTTTCACCATTTTTGCCAAGCGTTCGGATAGTTCCATAAGCGGTTGTGCCAGAATATTTGCAATCAAGATATTTGCAAGTATAGGAGAAAAATCATCAGCATTGTTGATAAAAATTCGTGACTGGACATTGTTTTTTACCGCATTGTCGAAAGTGGCAGTTAGTGCTTGCGGATCAATATCAACAGCAAAGACCTTTTTGGCCCCTAAAAGCGCCGCAGCAATAGCGAGTATTCCAGACCCACAACCGTAATCAATAATGGTTTTCTCCTTTAAGTCATTTTCCGCCAGCCATTCCAGACATAGTTTAGTAG
>JALXCS010000319.1:428-12251 GCA_026990815.1 Methylomonas sp.
AACAGTTTCCGATTCTGTAATTTCCTGTCCGGTTGGGCAAACCCAAAGGCGGTTGGCAAATTTCATTGGTTGGAAAAATTCCATCCAGGTGCGTTCCCATACCTGATCATCGAGAAATTCCTGATGCCAGTTTGAGATTAATGGTTCAGAAAACTCAGTAAACAGTAGTTTTTTGACAAGTTCTGGTTTAGTGTCGGTTTCAAATAAAGCGATAATTTTTGTGTTATCCCAAATTCTGGTTTCTCCGGGCGCTGGCTCATAAACAGGATGATCTTCAGCATCCATGTAGGTCACCGAGACAGCCCCCAATGTGTTGAAAAAATCAGCAATGCTGGGAGCTGTGGTTTTATCGGCAATGACGGAAAGTTGATGCCAGCCCATTATCTCATAGAGAAAAACAAAGGTGGCATTCGGCGTGATTCTGGCAGCATAAAAAAGAAAAAACCATAATGACTAAAGTCCTAATTTTTTCTCTAGATAATGGATGTTTTGACAGCCTGCTGCAAATGCGTTGTCGGAAATAATTTTTTGCTGAAGCGGGATATTGGTCTTAATGCCATCAATAACAATTTCACTTAAAGCCGTATTCATTCTGGCAATAGCACTATCACGAGTATCCCCGTGAGCAATGAGTTTGCCAATCATGGAGTCATAATATGGCGGGACCCGGTAGCCATTATAGATATGCGTTTCACAGCGAATTCCCGGGCCGCCAGGCATATGAACTTGGTTAATAGTGCCGGGACAAGGCATGAAAGTTTCCGGATCCTCGGCATTGAGTCTGCATTCAATAGCATGACCAACAAATTTGATACCATCTTGAGTAACGGATAAAGGTTCGCCAGCAGCAATATGAAGTTGTTCTTTGACGATATCAAAATTGGTAATCATTTCGGTGACAGGGTGTTCAACCTGAACCCGGGTGTTCATTTCAATAAAATAAAATTCGCCTTTTTCGTAAAGAAATTCAAAGGTTCCAGCGCCCAGATAACCAATATCCTGACAGGCCTTTGTACATCGTTCACCTATTTTATTACGTTGCTCTTCAGTGATGCCGGGAGCAGGGGCTTCTTCTACGACCTTTTGATGACGGCGCTGCATTGAGCAATCTCTTTCACCCAGGTGGATGGCATTACCATGGCTATCAGCCAATACCTGAAATTCAATATGGCGCGGATCTTCCAAAAATTTTTCCATATACACGGTATCATTTCCAAAGGCAGTACCAGCTTCATTTTTGGTTAGTGCAATGGCGTTTAATAATGCCGCTTCTGTATGAACTGTTCGCATTCCCCGGCCACCGCCCCCACCGGCAGCTTTGATGATGACCGGATAGCCGATTTCCCTGGCCATTGCCAGATTGGTTTGGTCGTCGTCACCAAGTGGATCGCCGTTGCCCGGAACGCAAGGTATCCCAGCTTTCTGCATGGCTTTTTTTGCCTGGATCTTGTCGCCCATCATGCGAATGGTGTCTGCATTGGGTCCAATAAATGTGAAACCGCTTTGTTGTACTTTTTCTGAGAAGTCAGCGTTTTCAGATAAAAAACCATACCCTGGATGGATGGCTTCAGCATCGGTGACTTCCGCAGCGCTGATAATGGCCGGAATATTCAAATAACTGTCAGTTGAGGCAGCAGGCCCAATACAAACGGTTTCATCAGCAAAGCGAACGTGTTTTAAATCCCGATCAGCTGCAGAATGGACTGCGACTGTTTTAATACCCAGTTCACGGCAGGCACGGAGAATACGTAGCGCAATTTCACCGCGGTTGGCAATCACTATTTTTGAGAACATACTGATTCCAACCCCCTTATTCAATGACAAACAATGGCTGGTCGTATTCGACAGGCTGTGCGTTTTCTACCAGAATTTTAGTGATGGTACCGCTAACATCGGCTTCAATCTGATTAAGGATTTTCATCGCTTCGATAATGCAGAGCGTGTCGCCGGCATTAACGCTTTGGCCGATATCGACAAATGGTTTTGCGCCAGGTGTTGCTGAACGATAAAAAGTACCAACCATAGGCGATTTGACAATATGGCCGGTAATTTTTTCTTCGGAAGATGCAGGTTTTGCCGTTCCAGTGTCTTGCGGGATCGATAGTGGAGTAGCCGTAGCAGCGGGTGCTGGGCTGGCAACTTGAACAGCAGCGTTGCTGGAATAACGACTCAGGCGAATGGATTCCTCACCTTCTGAAATTTCAAGTTCAGCAATATCTGATTCTTCAATTAATTCAATTAATTTTTTGATTTTTCTGATATCCATAAAAGTGTTATCTCTCGATTAATAATTGATGGGCGGCCTGCAAGGCCAGTTCGTATCCTGTTGCACCTAATCCACAGATAACGCCCTTGGCAATATCCGAGAAATAGGAATGTGATCTGAAAGGTTCCCTGGCATGAATATTTGATAAATGAACCTCAATAAATGGAATCTGTGTGGCAAGCAATGCATCTCGAATTGCAACACTGGTATGAGTAAAGGCAGCTGGGTTGATAATGATAAATTCGTGTTGCCTGGAGAAAGCTTTGTGAATTATTTCGACAATTTGGTGTTCAGCATTACTTTGATGAAAATGAATTTTATGGCCAAAAGATTCAGCCATTTTTTCCAATGTATTTTGAATATCGTTCAGGGTTTTACTACCGTAAAGGCCAGGCTCTCGAACCCCAAGTAAGTTCAGGTTGGGACCGTTTAGGACAGTGATATTAGCCATGACAAAAAAACCTTGAATTTCCAATGAGCGCCATTCTGCCTAATTTGTACTGTTTTGTCCAGATATAACTCATTTCGCTTCAAATGCCTGCAAATTGGACTTGGTTTCTATTCAATAATTGAATTGTTGAAAACCGGCTAACTAATAATTAGTATAAAAAAATATTACGTAATTAGTTGATTCTATAAATTTAATTATGATTAGCTTTGTGTGTGATAAAAACAGCCAAGAAAGTTGCAAGTAATATACGTTTTAAAATGCAAGGAGAAATGTTCTTATTTATCTTTTTCCTAACAGAGGGCGAATTATTTCTTGAATATTCTTTTTAGATATTTCTCCTAATTGCTTGTGTACGACATTGCCTTGCCGATCAAAAATAACCGTAAAAGGAACGGTACTGATCATATTGCCCAAAGGAACGGAAAAGTTAATGGCAGTGGGTTGTCCGATCAAAATTGGATAGTTAATTCCGGCATGGTTACTGTATTCCTTTGCTGGTTCCAGTTCTTCAACCGCAATCCCAATGAATTGTAAGCCTTTGTCGCCAAATTGTTTTTGCAATTCGATGAATTCAGGGATTTCTTTTCGACATGGGGAGCACCAGGTCGCCCAGAAATTTAGAACAATGACTTTACCCTGCCATTCTGAAAGACTGCGCTGGTTTCCTTCCAAATCCGGCAAGGTAATATCTGGCAGTCCAGTTGTTTGCTTGTTTTGATCTTGTGGTTGCGCAGTTATTCGGTGTGTCAGAATACCAGTGCCTAAAGCAATTAATGCGATAATAATAATCACGAAATTTTTCAGTTTCATATTCCAGCCTGGTTTAATAAAGAAAGAAATTTTTCGGCATCCTGATAGCCAATGATTTGCATTTCATTGTTCTCATTGTTTGGATCAAAAAAGATAATGCCGGGGGGGCCAATCAGATTGAATCGTTTTAACAGCGCTTTGTCGGCTTCATTGTTTGCAGTTACATCAGCTTGAAGCAAAATGACTTTTCCCAGTTTTTTCAGGACTCTTGGGTCGGAAAATGTATAAGCTTCCATTTCTTTACAGGAAATACACCAGTCTGCATAAAAATCAAGCATGAGCCATTGATTATTTGTTTTTGCCGTTGCTAAATTATTATCCAGTTCGTCAGTGGAGGTAATTCGTTTAAAAGATAATTTGCGTTCAATATTTTTACTCTCTCCCCCAATGTGCGCTAATGGTTTTAGTGGGTTGGTATTTCCTGTACTTAAGCCAATCAATAAAATAACACCGTAGCTGAGCATAATTACGCCGAAACCTTTAAACAGTTTTTGCCAACCTGAGGCGTTATCCGGCAGCGCATCAATTGCAGAAAGATAAATTGCAGGGATAATTAGCAACATTGACCAAATTAACATCATTATAGATGAAGGCAGGATTCGATCCAGCATCCATGCAGAAACAGCCAGCATAATGACACCAAATACGGCTTTGGTTGAATTCATCCATGCTCCGGCTTTGGGTAGTAATTTGCCTGCGGAAGCTCCCATTAATAATAACGGGATGCCCATGCCAAAGCCCAGGGCAAACAAAGCTGAGCCACCCAAAACTGCATCGCCAGTTTGTCCGATATAAATTAATGCTCCGGCGAGTGGAGCAGCAACGCAAGGACCAACAATCAGAGACGACAAGGCTCCCATGATGGCGGCACCAATAAATGATCCATCACGGTGTTTATCACTGCTGTTATGTAATTTGGATTGCAGGGATTTTGGTAGCTCCAGGTTGTAAAATCCGAACATGGAAAATGCTAGCAATACAAAGATAGCACTGAATAACACGATGATCCAGGGTTGTTGAAAAGTCGCTTGTAAATTGCTGCCAAATAATGCCGCTAAAATACCTAGAACTGTATACGTTAAAGCGGAAGCTGTTACATAGCAAAGAGAGAGTAAAAATGCTTTGTGCGTGGTTATGTTTTTGCCTTGTCCGACAATAATCCCTGAAAGAATCGGAATCATGGGGAAGATGCAGGGCGTAAAAGCAAGCAGCAGGCCAAATCCCAGAAAACTGAGCAAAGTCAGCAACAGGGTATCCTGATGCAAAGCATTGACAATTTGATCTTGTTCTGACGGTGGTGGTTGAGAGGAGTTGGTTATTGCCGTACTGGCAACAGTTTGCGCGCTCGCAGGTAGTGCCAGTTCAACGGTTTTTTGTATCGGTGGATAGCAAACGCCACGCGATGCACAACCTTGATATTTAACCAGTAAAGTCAGATTTTGCGGTGTCGCTCCGGAACGTTGCAAAGGCACTTCAAAGGCCACCTCTTTATAAAAAACTTCAACTGGGCCAAAAGCTTCATCATGCTCGGGAATACCTCGGGGGATTTGATAGTCACCCAGCTGAATATTATCAGGTCTTACAATTTTAACCTGAAATTTTTCCCGATACAGGTAATAACCGTTGGCAATATTCCAGTTTAGAATCAAGGTGTTTCCATTCTTCACTGATGGAAAAAATTGGAAAGCCTGGTCGGCGGGCAGTAGTTTGTTTTCAAAAGCACTTAAACCAATTCCTGAAGGTGATCGCAGTAATTGTTGAACAGGGTCATTTTTTGAAGCATTTGTAGCTAGCAAAGTGACTGTTAAAACGGTTTGTTGTGGTGGATAGCAAATACCCAGATCAGCACAGCCCTGATGTTTTACAAGTAACTGAAATGAGCCGGAATGATTATTCTTAATGATTTGAACAGGGACTTTTACAGTGTGACGATAAGTGACCACCTCACCAAAAAATTCATCATGTTTAGTTTTTCCTGGTGGCAAAATAGCTTTGCCAAGTTCAATCCCAGGCGTTTTCGAGATAAAATCCATTTTGTCCCGGTACAGATAATAATCGTCAGCAATGTCAAAAGTAACAATGATTTCCTGTTCTGAAAGTGCTTTGGCATAAATTTTAAATGCTTGCTCAGGGCGAAGTAGATCATCAGGGTTGATAGCCTGACTTGTGAAGGAGAACAATGAAAGCCAAAGAAAAAAAATTATTTTGTAGAAACGCATGAATCGATCCATTGCAAATATTCCGGAAGTCCTCGGTCGATAGAGACAGCAATTATCTCGGGAAGTTCATAAGGGTGATGCTCATTAATAGTCTTCTCGATTGCCTGATAGTGTTGTTTGTTGGTTTTTGCCATGAGCAAATATTCACTTGCAGTTTCAATTTGGTCTTGCCAACGATAAATACTGGTCAGGTCGGGCAGAATGTTGACACAGGCAGCGAGTTTTTTAGTCACTAGCTGGTGCGCGAGTGATTCAGCAGTTAGGCGGTTAGGGCAGGTACTCAAGATTAGTTGATATTCCATCAGAAATTAATTTTCTTGGTTAAAACTATTTTTTTGCTGGCAGTAGTAATTCAGGTCTCAAACCCTTATATTGTAACAAATACATTTTTTTATTCGGATAGGTTATGAATCCCTTGCAAGTTATTTTTTTATTATTTCTAATTATTCCCTTTATCGAGATTTATTTGCTGTTAAAAATAGGCGCAATTGTGGGTGTTTTTCCAACTATTTTTCTGGTGGTGTTTACGGCAGTTTTAGGCGCATGGTTATTGCGTCAGCAAGGCCTTGCGACATGGCAGAGATTACAGGAAAGTTTGGCTAAGGGAACCATACCTGCTTTTGAAATGATTGAAGGGCCAATTTTATTGGTTGGGGGCGCATTATTGCTCACTCCTGGTTTTTTCACAGATATTCTGGGTTTTCTTTGTTTGATTCCAGCAACAAGAAAAAAGCTGGCTCACTATATAATTGCCAAGGGTATCATCACAACGACTGGGGCTGCGCCAGGACCACAAAAGCCAAAATCTGGCCCATCTAATATCATTGAAGGTGAGTATAGAAAGGAAGAGTGAATTTAACGATCAGGCAATTTCTTCTAGTTTGGCTTCAAACTGATAATCCGTTTGTAGGCAATAGTCTAGCCACTTGCCTAAAAAATAATTAAGAGACCATTTGTAATCCATAATTTTTTTGCTTTGGCTGTTATCGGTAACTACTTTAAAGACATCGGTGCGGCAATGGTCTCGTAAAACCTCGGCAAGCTTGGCATCATCATATAGCCGAATTTTCACTGCCGGTTCAAATAATTCAGCCGGGGTATCGGGAAAACAATGTGTGAGCTGCAGTGTTAAGGTATATGCTGTTCGCTCTATGATTTTCAGGTGTAGCGTAGGTTTGTTGGGGTGCTGGCCAATTGCTCTGCTATGGATATTGTATAGATTTGGGATCAGGCGCAGCAGTTTTTGATAATTACTTTCACATATTTTTTCCAGACAAAATGATTTGTTGACGGGGTTCACTTCACTCATGAATTTGTCCCTTGTTCCTGGTAACAGGCGTTGGAACTGGCGGTTTCCCATAAAGCCACTTGTTCAACTTGAAATCCTGCTTCCTTGATATGCTGAAAGATCATTTTAGCCAGAACTTCTGCAGTCGGGTGCTCATCCAGAGCCAGAAAGCGTTCATTTTGCTGTTTTAAAAGTGGAATTATCGGATCATCTTTATGTAACAGAAAATTATGATCCAATTCTTGATCGATATACTTTTCAGCGCTGGATTTAATTTCGGAAAAGTCACAGACCATATCTTGCTCATCAAGCTGTTCGGCTTTTATGGTGATCGAAGCTTTGACGCTATGGCCATGAAGATTTCGACATTTTCCAGGGTGATTCATCAACCTGTGTCCATAGCAAAAATAGACCTCTTTAGTGATGGTGAACATGATCTTTTCAGATAAAATCAGGAATTTTTAATACTGGTGATCTGGGCGCCAATCTCGTATTGGCCTGAATCAAGCTTTGTGTTTCTGACTACTTCAATCAAAGCAGTCATGGGAGGGGTAATGGCGCTTTCCGGTATGACATTAACTTCCATACTTATTCCAGGTTCAAAACCCTGATCAGCAACAAATGATAAACCGGCGCCGCTTAATGATGTGCAGTGCCCTTTAAATACTTGATCAGAATCGGTTAATTTGTAATTGATGTCGCATTCCACTGCCATTCGAATGAATTTACGTTTCTCATCGTATTCCAACATGCAAATCTCCTGTTTGAAGGTGAATACTGCCATTATAGTCAATTTTGTAAGCTCGGTAGAGTGTACAATAAATTGTTATAATCATGACATTAATTTACATACACCAAGATGGCAGAATTTTCTACAATCAAGCGTGACCGTTCAGTTGAATCGCTAAGAGTTCCCCCTTATTCCATCCAGGCCGAGCAGTCTGTGCTGGGAGGGTTAATGCTGGATAATGAAACCTGGGATCAAGTGGCAGACAGGGTCTCGGAAGTGGATTTTTACCGTAAGGAACATCGGCTGATTTTTGCAGCTATTGCGGAATTATCAGAAAAACAGATTCCTTTTGACGTTGTTACTTTATCCGAGGAACTGGAAAAAAAAGCAAATCTGCAAGATGTCGGTGGTCTTGCATATCTTGGAACGTTGGCCAAAGATACCCCCAGCGCTGCGAATATCAAAGCCTATGCCGATATTGTACGGGACCGATCGGTTTTACGACAACTAATTCATGTCGGTACCGGAATTTCTGATTCAGCTTTTAACCCTGATGGTAGGGAAACCACTGAATTGTTGGAAAATGCAGAACGTCAGGTTTTTGAAATAGCGGAACAAAAACAGCGGGGTGAGGGCGGTTTTAACCCAATTAAATCTTTATTGGCTCATGCTGTTGATAAAATCGAAACGCTGTTTGAACAAGAAGGCTCAATTACTGGAGCGGCAACCGGTTTTACTGATTTTGATGAAATGACTTCCGGTTTACAGACTGGTGATCTGATTATTGTTGCAGGGCGACCTTCGATGGGGAAAACCACGATTGCTATGAATATGGCTGAGAATATCGCCATCAAAGGTGACAAGCCTGTTGCTGTATTTAGTATGGAGATGCCGGGTGATGCGTTGGCTATGCGGATGATGTCTTCTCTTGGGCGAATTGATCAACATAAAGTTCGTACCGGCAAACTGGATGACGATGAATGGCCGCGTTTGACATCCGCAATTAATATTCTTGCTGAAACCAAGTTATTTATTGATGATACGCCAGCCTTAACACCTACCGAAGTGCGTTCCCGTGCGCGTCGACTAGCCCGGGAACATGGCCAGTTGGGGCTGATAGTGCTGGATTATTTACAGCTGATGCAATCACCTTCCAGTGGTGACAATCGGGTACAGCAGATTTCTGATATTTCCCGTGGCTTAAAAGCGTTAGCCAAAGAACTGAATGTGCCGGTTGTAGCCCTGTCCCAGTTAAACCGAAACCTTGAGCAGCGTCCCAACAAACGGCCTGTAATGTCGGATTTACGGGAATCAGGCAGTATCGAGCAGGATGCGGACGTTATAGTTTTTGTTTATCGGGATGAAGTTTATAACGAGGATAGCCCGGACAAAGGTATTGCAGAAATCATTATCGGCAAACAGAGGAATGGGCCAATTGGTACTGTTAGATTGACATTTTTGGGACAATTCACCCGCTTCGAGAATTTTGTTCCTGATCCATACGCAGACGAGGGTTATTAATGAATCCAGCTGCCTACGCAGAACTGGATCTTGAAGCTTTAGGCCATAATCTGAAGATCGTTCGTCATAAAGCCCCAAATGCAAAGATCATGGCGGTCATTAAGGCCAATGCCTATGGCCATGGTTTACCCCGGGTGGCCGCGGCCCTACAGGAGGTGGAAGCCATTGCGGTGGCAAGGGTTGATGAGGCGATTCGTTTGAGAAAAAACGGGCATACAAGTCGGATTGTGGTGTTGGAAGGTTTCAGTTGTATTGATGAATTGCAAGACATTCTGAATTTTCATCTGGAAGCAGTCATACATACAGAGCATCAATTAGCTTTATTAAAAAAAGTCAGAACTGATAAAATCTTTGCTGCCTGGTTGAAACTGGATACCGGTATGAACCGGCTGGGGTTTAATGAACAGGGTTTTGCTTTTGCTTACCGGCAATTACAGGAAATTCGCTTCATAGAAAAACCCATCAGATTAATGACCCATCTTGCCAATGCAGATGATTTGCAAAACTCTGCAACGTTGCAACAAATCGGGAAGTTTAAGCAAGCAACAGAACATTTTTCTGGAGAATTAAGTATTGCCAATTCTGCCGGTATTTTGGCTTGGCCGGAAGCTATTACCGATTGGGTCCGGCCAGGGTTAATGTTATTTGGGGTGTCACCTTTCCCAAAAAAAACGGCTGATCATGATCATTTTGGGCTTCGTCCGGTCATGAGTTTGCATTCCAGAATTATTGCAATCAAACAGCTCAATGTTGGGGATGCGGTTGGTTATGGAAGTCAATGGCGCTGCCAAAAAGCCACCAGGCTGGGTGTGATTGCTATCGGTTATGGTGATGGCTACCCACGTCATACCCGTCCTGAAACCCCGGTGTTGGTGAATGGTATCCGCGTACCGTTAGTGGGACGGGTTTCAATGGATATGATTACCGTTGATCTTGGCATCGGTTCTGATGCAAAACCGGGCGATCCAGTGCTTTTATGGGGGCCGGGTCTGCCGGTAGAAGAAATTGCTGACTGTGCTGAAACTATTCCCTATACCTTGTTATGTGGAATCACCCAGCGGGTACAAATTGTCGAAAAATAATAATGGCCAAAAAATCTAAAACCGGTTTTGTATGTACAGAATGTGGTGCGGATTATCCTCGGTGGGCTGGGCAATGCACCAGTTGTGGCGAATGGAATACCATTAAGGAAGTTCGTTTGGGAAGTAGTCAATTAGCATCAGCAAATCGACATTCCGGCTACGCAGGAAGTCGCTCGGAAGTGCAGTTATTATCAGAGGTTGATTTAGCCAGGGCAGAAAGGATTTCTACCGGAATTGGAGAGTTTGACCGTGTTTTAGGTGGCGGTATCGTCTCTGGCAGTGTGGTTTTAATTGGGGGCGCTCCGGGCGCTGGAAAAAGTACCATTTTGTTGCAAGCTATTGCCAGAATAGCTCTGCGTGATAAATCGGTTTTATATGTTTCCGGTGAAGAATCCTTGCAGCAAATTGCTGAACGGGCACATCGTTTGGGGTTGCCGGTACAGAATATTAAAATGCTGGCAGAAACATCCGTGCAATGCATTTGTGAAGTGCTGGACCAGGAAAAGCCAAAAGTTCTGGTTATTGATTCGATTCAAGTGATGCATCATGAAGATGCCGATTCGGCACCGGGTTCAGTTTCCCAGGTTCGGGAATCGGCAAGTTTTTTGACTCAATATGCCAAACGCAATGGCGTATCAATTTTTCTGGTTGGCCATGTTACCAAAGACCAGTCATTAGCTGGCCCTATGACTTTAAGCCATATAGTCGATACTCAGGTGATACTTTCGGCAACTGATGATTCCAGATTCAGAGTACTTCGCGCTGACAAGAACCGGTTTGGTAGCGTTGGTGAATTAGGCTTTTTTGCCATGGAAAGTACCGGTTTAAAAGAGGTGAAAAACCCATCTGCAATGTTTTTATCCCGTTCGGAAAAGCCTTCATCAGGCAGTGTTGTTACTGTGTTATGGGAAGGCACCCGGCCTTTGTTGGTCGAAATTCAGGCATTGGTGACGGAATGTCAATACGGTAATCCTCGCCGTTTGGCGGTTGGGTTTGATCAGAATCGTCTAGCGATGCTACTTGCCGTACTTTCTCGGCATGGCGGAATTTTTACTGCTAATGATGAGATTTATGCCAATGTTGTTGGTGGTATTAAGGTCACCGAAACTAGCTCTGACTTGGCTATTGTCGCTGGAATTGTTTCTAGTCTGAAAGACAAAATCATTGCCTATGATTCGTTTTATTTTGGTGAAATTGGCCTGAATGGAGAAATCAGGCCGGTCGCCAATGGTTTTGCCCGGCTTAATGATGCCGCCAAACATGGTTTCAAAAAAGCCATTATTCCAAAAGCCAATGCACCGAAAAAATCAGTTCCAGGTTTGACTGTTTTTCCGGTGGCAAATTTGGCAGAGGCCTTGGCCGTTCTGGATCAAAATTGATTGTTAAATTAATTCCTGATCACGTAGAACCATCAGCCAAAGAAATGGCCCTAAGAAACCAGACAGAGGCTTAAGTG
>JALXCS010000320.1 GCA_026990815.1 Methylomonas sp.
GAAATATCCCCTGTAACATTTAATTCTGATGATGTTGTATCTTCTTCAGGTACTTTCAGCGGCGAACTAAATTCCACTAATAGAACGGGCGATGGTAATGATAATTGCAGTCGAAATGCAAATGCAATTTTCCATGTCAGTGGTATTGGTACCCGTTTCGTTCAGAGACGTAATACTCCTACTGTCATTAATGCAGTGTTTAATCATCGTAATTTTTGGGATGGGCGAGCAAATAACATTTTCAATGGCAGTAGCTCATGGGGGAATCGTGACCCGAATGCTGGTGTCTGGGTCAAAATAAATGGTCGTACGGTCGCCAAGCAACGACTTAATTTAATAAATTCCTCACTTGCATCCCAGGCTGTTGCTCCTCCCTTAAATACAACTGAAATGAGCTGTAGAAACCGTACGTTTCCAGATCTTGGGCGCAAATTATTATCCAGACGCCCTCTTGATCACCAAAAAGTTCATTGGAATGACAGTGTTCTTGGCTCTTTGAGCTTTAGTTCAAGCAATAATTTATTACCTGGATTAAGAACGACCTACAATAAACTTATTCGCCAAAGCTTCAACCGCAAATATTGGTCATATCGAAGAAGAGGTCCCTTTGGAAGGCCGCAAAAAGGCTTGCCTTATACACAAATGGAAGCGAACTTTGCCATGTTTTATGGTCTCTCTATACAAATCTATATATCAACCCTGGTGTCTGATGATTCTCCCTTTGATCGCAGTGCAAGGAATGAAAAGGGAATTCCAATTGACCTTTCACAATCTGAACTTAATGGCTTAAAAGAACTTCGGGCTGCACACTGTCTTTTGTGCCATATCGGCCCTACATTTACTTCAGCCAGTGTTGCAACCAATGCTGAGCAGGTTAAAATTCATCTGGAAGCTTTTGGTAATGAACAATTCACTATCAGCACAACTTCTAATGTCGTTACTCGGCATCATATTACCGGCTCATTAGCATCATTAAATGATACGGGATTTGCATCAACAGGCGTTACACTTCCAGAAAATGATATTGGATTGGGTGGAATTGATGTTTTTGGACACCCTTTATCTTTTTCAAAACAGTACATTCAGCACTTAGCAGGTAATGATAAAGCGGTAATCGATCCACAAGTATTTTCGATAAGGCCTTGCGATTTTCAAGTACCTCTCGCATTAAATATTAACGCTGTTAACCCTCATTATTTTACGTTACAGGATGGTATCCTTCCTCAACAACAAGATACGAATGACTGTTTCAGGACTATTGCTGCTTTCATTCCTAAACCTCAAGCTGTTATTGCCGAGCTTGAGAAAGCGAACAGTAAAAAAGTAATTGCAGCTATGGATGGAAGTTTCAAAATCCCTGGATTAAGAAATATAGAATTAACTGGTCCATACATGCATAATGGAGGCATGGCAACATTAGAGCAGGTGCTTGAATTTTATACTAGAGCTGGTAATTTTGAACCTTTCTCATTAAACACTGCTTTCATTTTCGAACAAACAGATTTAAGGTTCAGCGTACAAAAAAGAGCTGATATTATTGCATTTTTAAAAACATTAACTGATGACAGAGTTCGTTATAAAAAAGCTCCCTTTGACCACCCGGAAATTAAAATTCCCCATGGGCATTTAGGAGATGATGAAACAATTATTGATGATCACCCTCTTGGCAGTGATTTAGCAAAAGATGAATTTATCGTTCTTAAGGCAGTCGGAGCTGATGGCGTTCAAAATCCCTTAAAAACCTTCGAACAACTGCTTACAGAATGATTTGATCATCCAACAGGCGACTTATTGAGATTTCTCCAACACCAAACCAACCACCTGACTGCCCGGTTTGGGTTGGAGATTGTTATCGATTGTAAAAATCTCCAACTTGTTTTTTTCATCCAGAATAAACATTGGGATAATTTGTTTATCTGGTTGGGCCATGTAATCTTCAAAACTAAAATCTTCGGTCAACAAAGTAGCCTTTACTTCTGCACCCTTACTAATAAGGCTGGCTAATTTGCTATAACTGGCATCTGGCTGGAAAAGCAAATGACCACGATGCGCCGGGGAAATCATTTCCTTTTCCGAAATTTCTCCCGAATCTGGCAGGGTATAAACTGCATCACGACCAAATTCGCTACGGTATCGTATCGCAGACAGAGCATTTAACGCTGATTGTGGAGAAAGCGCCAGCATTCGGCCCAATCCTGTCAAATCCAGATATTGTTCAGCATGTTCGGAAATCGGGCTGCCGTAATAGGTCTCCAACCCGTCCATTCTCGCCGTTTTGATGCTTGACCAGTTGCGGTCCACCAATAAGGTTCGTATCCCCAGATTCTTCAATGCCAGCGCTATTTTTCTTGCTAAAGGGTTTGCGCCAATGATGAGTAGACCATTGGAGTCCGGTTCGGCTACTTTCAACTTCCTGGCAAACCACCCTGCTGTAGTGCTTTGTAATACAACAGTTCCAACAATGACTATAAAGGTCAGTGGCACAATCAGTTGGGCATTTTCAATGCCCTGCTTTTCCAGGCGCAAAGCAAAAATAGCTGAAACAGCTGCTGCAACAATACCACGCGGGGCTATCCAGGAAAGTAGCACTTTTTCTTGCCATTTCAAGGATGAATCATAGGTTGCAACCAATACCTTTGCCGGTCTTGCTACAAATTGAATGACGGCTAATATAGCAACAGCTGACCAGCCCAGAACAACAATCTGGTCAAATTCAATTCTTGCAGCAAGGATAATAAACAAGCCTGAGATTAATAAAACAGTCAGATGTTCTTTGAAATTCAAAATATCTTCGATATGCACCTGTTTTAAATTTGCCAGCCACATTCCCATAATCGTGACAGCTAATAATCCAGATTCTTCGGTAATATGATTTGCCAAAGTAAAGGAGGCGAAAATCAACGCTAATGAAGCAAGATTATGCAGATATTCGGGCAGTAAATAATGCCTGAGTATCAATCCGAGAATATACCCTGCTGTTATCCCTGTAAGTAATCCAGTCGCAATAATGCCGCCAAATGTTAAAAGTACATGTTGCCATATCTGTTCATGGCTGCTGGAAATGATAAATTCAAAAACCAAAACTGCCAGTAATGCTCCTATGGGATCAATCACTATTCCTTCCCATCGCAAAATATTGGCAATCTTGGCGTTGGGTCTGACGGTTCGCAGCATTGGAATAATGACAGTTGGACCTGTGACCACTACCAGTGCACCAAACAGGAAACTTAGTTCCCAGGAAAAACCAATTAGCCAATGGGTTGCAACTGTTATGATTAGCCAGGTAACCAAAAGACCAACCGTTACCAAACGCCGTACTACTTTTTCCAGACCCTTTATATCTTCCAGTTTGAGTGTCATACCACCTTCAAAAAGAATGATTGCAACAGCAAGGGAAATAAACGGGTGCAGCAAATTTCCAAAAAGTTCATCTGGTTTTAACCAGTTTAAAGCTGGTCCTGCAATGATTCCTGCTAACAGTAAAAACAATATAGCCGGCAGCTTAAGTCGCCAGGCAATCCACTGGCAAAAAACGCCAATGACTGGAATTGCAGTCAAGGTTATCAGGTGGGTTTCAGTCACAATAGTATTTATATTTTGAATATGTGGCCTCGAATTATAACTGACTTGAAATGTTTAGCGGAGTAATCGTTGTCCTAATAAGTTCTAGTATATCCCCTCTCCTGCCGGCGATAGAGTGGATAATAAGAGTTAAAAATAAACTTATTAGGATGGGTATAAGGC
>JALXCS010000321.1 GCA_026990815.1 Methylomonas sp.
TAATTGAATTTAGCTTTCCGGCGTATTCGTAACTAGCTGATAAATATTAATAATAAAGGTTGCGATAGCAGTTAAAACATACAATGTTCCCTCTTCTACCAAAACTGGCATAACCATTGCTCTTTCCATAACAAACGAGAAATGATTAGTTACCCGATTATTTCATACCGACAAATTTTATATATATTATGGAACAGACGATGAAAAGCCACTTTAAATTAAAACTATTAGTTTCTTGCATGCTTTCCACAACAGTTCTGATTGGTGCAAATCAATCTGGCATGTTTGGTGGAGATAAGCAATTGACAACGGCAAAAAAGCCGGAACAAAATAGCAGTTCTCAATTGGCAAAAGTGACATCGGCAACAAAGTCAGCAGTGAGCAATGCAGAACAACCCAAAATAATATTTGATAACGCTGCACAATCTGTAGTCAGTCAGTCAGTCACAGCCAAAATAAGCTCAAGCCATCGTGCGATGATGGCTTCAAGGCAGTTGCGGAAAGCAAATCCACAGGTGCATGGTGGTAAAGCAGTTGTCGCCCAAAACCAATCAGACGGAATCGATCAGGTAGTAGAGGTTCAGCCTTATCAGAAAAAAATAAGTCCGAAGCTCAGTCAAATTATTGATACACATAAGCTGGCAAAAGGTTCAGCAAATGAGCAAGCGACTGTTGACGTTATCGTGCAATTTAACAAAATATCTGATGATCTGGCTAAAAAATTAGCTAAATCGGTGAAGGGTGAAATTAATCAATCATTCGATAATTTTCCTATCCAGGCGGTTAGTGTTCCGGTTGAAATGATTGAAACCTTGGCGCAATCCAAGAGTGTTAATTTTATTTCGCTGGATTCGCCGGTCGTCAGTTTAGCCAATTCCTGGACTAAAACAGCAAGACTTCCGGATCTTGGCTCGGGCAGTTTTGTATCACCGGCATCCAATGTTGCTGTTGCGGTATTGGATTCAGGTGTCGAGCAACGTAACGATATTAATCTTGCTATGCAGGTAGATATTGTAACTCCTGAATCGAATTCAGTATTTCGTGATGACTTTAATAGTGCCAACTGGAATGGTGATGATGGTAATACCCAGTGGAATGGTAATTGGGTTGAAAATGATGTTGAAGGAAATGGTCCAAATTCAGGTAATGTGACTATCGAAAATAGTGCTTTGGTATTGGATGATTACCCTGATACAGGAACTCAACCCAGTGCAATGCGGGCAATGGATTTATCGCAGGCAAGCTCAGCAACTCTCAATTTTGATTTCCATACTGGATCGGGTATGGATGAGGATGATCAGGTTGCCCTTGATATTTCAACTGATGGGGGAAATAGCTTTACTACTTTAGATATTTTTGATGATATGGAAGGTGCTGTTAACGGTTCAAAAAGCTACGATATTTCTTCTTTTCTATCCGACAACACAGTGATTCGGTTCCGTGTAACTAATAAATATGGGTATAAAAATGAATATTTTGCTGTTGATTCAATTCAGGTTAAAACGGGCGCTGAGGCAATAGATCCTTATGGACACGGTACTCATGTTGCTGGCATTATCGGCGCTGACTCAGTTGTCAACAAATATGATGGTGTAGCGCCGGGTACAGGTGTTTATTCGGTTCGTGTCTTAGATGACAATGGTCAGGGTTTTACTTCTGATGTCATTGCTGGTCTGGACTGGGTGCTGGAAAATGCAGAGAAACACAATATTCGAGTGGTCAATTTATCATTAGGTAAAGCCATTGAGGAAAGCGCAGCAACTGATCCATTGGTACAAGCCGTTGAAAAACTCTGGGATGCCGGCATAGTCGTGATTGCATCGGCAGGAAATTATGGGCGTGATGGTTTGGCTACAATTACCAGTCCCGGCAATTCTCCAAAAATTATTACCGTTGGTTCATTAACAGATAAAGGTACAGCAGCTTTTGATGATGATTTTCCTTCCACTTATTCTTCACAAGGCCCGACTTTAATCGATCACTATTTGAAACCGGACTTGATTGCCCCAGGCAATCGTTTGATATCAGCCGTTTCTACTCATGCTAAATTAAAAGATATATTACCTTCGCGTATTGTAGACGAAGAATATATGGAATTGTCGGGTACCAGTATGGCAGCAGCAATGGTTTCTGGTACTGCGGCTTTGATGCTCTCAAAAGATTCAACATTAACACCTGACACCGTGAAAGCACGCTTGATGCGCTCGGCTCGTAAAATTATTGGTGATGCGACAAAGCGGGGTGCTGGTGTGCTGGATATTACTTCGGCCTTACAGCAAACTGGAAAAATCAATGTCAATCCATTTGATAAATGGCGGGTTGGTGGTCCTTCAATTAAGGCTGATAAAGGCTCTGCAAAATTTGCAATTGATAGTGGTGTCAGTAGTAATTCTGTTGCCATGACGGCAGGTACAGTTTTTACAGCATCAGTTCGTTACAAAGCAGCTGGAAATCCTGACTGGGTAGGTTTTGGTGTTGATTACTACGACAGTAATTGGAACTATATTGGATCAGGCGATATGAACTTGTCGACCAATGCCAATGAATGGACCAATATTTCGCAAAAATTGACTGCACCAAAAAATACTGCTTATGCAGCACTTTGGGCTTGGGTATGGGATGGAGGCAACGATTCAGAAAAAGCAGCTTATTTTGATGATTTCAAATTGGTTATTGATTGTACTAGCAACAGCCAGAACTGCGGAACTAACCAAATCTTAAATGGCTCATTCACGGGTACCCAGGCATTATCGCCAGCGATGAGCCTTGCCGATGATGGCCAGACTGTATTAGTTCAAGAGACCCAGAAATTATGGGGTGATCAACAATGGAGTGCCAGCTATTTATGGTCTGACAGCTATCTTTGGAGTGATAGTTACTTGTGGAGCGACAGCTATTTTTGGAGTGATAGTTACCTGTGGAGCGATAGTTACTTGTGGAGTGATGCCGTACAAAATGATGATTCACTGTTTAATTCACAAAGTCAAAGCATTATGTTGAATGATGATTCGAACTAAGCATGGCTGAATTTTCGAAGAATTAAATAGCAACTCTTTAGAATCAAGAACAGGATACACCAATGGCTGCAAAACAAAGAGAATTTCAAAACCTGATTGCTCCAGCTTTCAGTGGCTCACCTAAAAAAAGTACTGATCACGGCAAGATTAAGCATAATAATGTGATTAATTTTGCCAAAGCAAAAAGCCAGAAATCTGTAACCAAAGCTTTTCAAACTGAAACTAAAGAAAATATCGACAGTGCTTTAAACATCGTTACTGAAAAACAACAAGCTGAGGATCAGCAAGACAATGACATGGTCGAGCAATTAAAGGAAGCGCTTGAACATGACCGGTTTATTTTGCATTACCAACCACAATACAGTACCGATAACCAAAGCATTGTAGGTATGGAAGCTTTAGTAAGAATGCGAACACCACAAGGTGAGATGGTCAGTCCTGATTTATTTATCCCGATGGCTGAACAGCAGGGTTTGATTATTTCAATTGGCAACTGGGTAATTCAGGAAGCCTGTCAGCAAATTCGCCGTTGGCAGGATGCCGGATTGCAAACCGTTCGGATGGCAATTAATGTATCGCCAAAACAATTAACGGACAATAGCATTATTGAAGTGATTTCTCGGGCTGTGACTGAAGCTGGCATCCAGTTTTCTGACCTGGAGCTGGAAATTACCGAACAAAGTATCATTGAAAATATGAAAGTTACCGTTAAGGTGCTGACTGAATTAAGTATTAAAGGCGTAAGAATAGCGCTTGATGATTTTGGTACGGGGTATTCAGTATTATCTTACTTGAATCAATTGCCAATAGATGTGATTAAAATAGATCGCTCTTTTATCATTGATACTTCGACAGATGAAAAAGCAAGATTGGTAATGCAGGGCATTGTCAATATCGCCAAATCACTGGATATGGAAGTCGTTGCTGAGGGTGTAGAAACAGAGCAACAACAGCAATTTATTACAGCCATTGGCTGCGACATCGGCCAGGGTTTTGGTTTTGCTCGCCCCGCAGATGCAAAAAGCATAGAGAGAGCATGGCTTGCAATTGGTTGAGAAAAATTATTTAGATTTGTGTGGGAGGGGGTTATAATCCCTCCTGCCAAGATTTTTTTAAGAAGGAATATTAATCAGCAATAATTGTTGTCTGATTGTTTGATAGTTGCTACAGATAACTGGATAATCCATTCGCGGTCTTTGGATTACCAAAAAAGGGATATTCAGCTCTTTCGCAGCGTCCTGTTTGGCATCAAAACCACCAGCAGTGCCTGAGTCTTTTGAGATGATACAATCTATTCCCCAGTTACGCCATAAGGTCATATTAAATTCTTTTGTGAATGGTCCTTGCATGGCACATAAGTGATTTTGCGGGATACCTGCATTTAATGCGCGTTGAACAAATTCTGGTTCTGCGGTAATTCTGGAAAACCATTGTATTTTGTTTGTTCCTGGAATTTGCATAATTGCATCCAGGTCTTTATAGCCAATACCAAGAAAAATACGTTTCCCGATACTCATTGCATGTCCGGCTGCTTCAATGGGTGTTGAGAAAATACTTGTCGATTTTTCGTCAAGTTCAGTGTTGCGTTCAAAGCGAATATATGGAGTACCAAGTTCTGCCGACAATTCAATAAGCTGATTTGAGATTACATCTGCATAAGGATGAGTCGCGTCAATAATTGCCCTGGCACGGTAATCCCTTAAGGCTTTTCTGCGGGCTTCAATACCGGATGGGCCATTCCAAATACATGCATGAGGACATTTCTGTTTTGCTAAATTGGCACCATGTTTGGTCGCAGTTGAGATAATGATCTGATAACCAGCATTAGATAAATTTAAGGCTAGTTCATTCCCATCGCTAGTACCAGTAAAAACCCAGAGTGCACCACTGGGTAAAGGGTGTTCAGCGGTATTGCAGCACGGCAATTGCCAATCATTATATCCGCGAGGAGTGAAAATATAGTTACCTTTTCGTTGTGTAAAACGATTGCCAATAACAATGGAAGTCAGCATATCAAATTTGAGATTGGCCAATTCACCTAATTGATAAATATCTACTTTTTGTCCTGGTCGGTAAGCATTTTTTACAACACCACAAAAGGTATCCGGTGATTTGTGTTCAAGCATAATTTGTAGAATTTTATAGATACCTTCATGACGATCAGTACTTTGCACGTTATACATGACACAGCTGAGATCCGCTGCAGCAATATGGATGGCGCGTTGTTCAATCCAGTCCCAGGGACACAATAAATCAGATAAGCTGAGTGTAGCAAAATCATGGGATAATGGTGATCCAAGTAATGAAGCGCAGGCGTTGGCTGAGGTAATGCCCGGGATGACATTGACTGCAAATGTATCGGTATCTTGTAACTCTTCAAAAGCTAAAGCTGCCATGGCATAAATACCAACATCACCACTGGAAATCAAGGCAACCCTGGCGCCTTGTCTAGCTTTTTCTATTGCCAGCAATGCGCGTTGTTTTTCCTGGGTGAGAGGCGGAGTATATATTTGCTTATTTTTTATCCACGGCTCTATCCACCTCAAGTACAATTCATAAGCGATGATAATATCACTGTCTTTTAATGCTACTTCAGCACGAGGAATGATTAAATCAGCAAATCCAGGTCCTACTGATACTAGGTTCAATATGCCTGCCACTGGCTCTTCCAATCAATGTCTTCTACTACAGCAACCGCAACACCATTCAGTGTGGTTTTTGGAATGATCAGGGTTCCTCGGCTGCTGGCTACTAATGCGCAAGGTTCACAAACACCATCCAGACCAATATTTTGTTGTACCCAATTTGATGATTGAGTTACCCATTGACGTGAAGCAATGGTTTTACTTTGCAGGATACGTAGAGGAATATGCTTGCGCCTACAAAATTCAATTAGACCAGGTTCTCTAGATTTTAGATCAATAGTTACAATTTCACGTATTTGATCTAACGTCACTTCGCTCAGAGCATGTGAAACAGCAGCATCAATTGCTTGAGCAGAGACATTTTTTCTGCAACCGATACCTAATACATAAGGCTTAAGCGCTTCGCTGGCAGTGCTGATAACAGGGACAGCACCAACTACATTTGCAACCTGATAAGCAAGATCATTGGCGCCGGCCTCATGTCCGCCTAACAGGGATGTAGCGAAACGGGCGGCTTCATCCAGCATCACAACTGCAGGGTCAGAATTTTTATCCTGCATCAGGCCATTCAAGAATCTTACAGCTATTCCGGTTGTTGCCAACATTATCCAGCGACTATGAGAATGAAAAACCGAAGCAAACCGGTCGGCCTGACTTTTTTCATTTTTTGAGTCGGGAGGATAAATTTTGGCATTCAATCGTTCGCATAACAGATTAGCCAATTCGTTACTGCTGTTCCGTACTTGCCAGATGGCCAAAGGCTCATTCATGATGCGGTCTGAGAATTTTTTTTGGTACCCGAAAAATATGAGTGAAATTCTTATCATACAAACTGGATTCAGCTTGTAATTTTTCATCTAACACAGACCCGACCAACAGCATGGTTGTCAGGTTCCAGTTATCAGCTATTGTATCCTGTAAAATGGTCTTCAAGGTGCCTTTGTAGTGTTTTTGTTCCGGCCATGTAGCACGATAAATCAATGCTACGGGGGTTGTTGCCGGGTAGTGCAAAAGTAAGTCACCAACAATTTTTTTTAGATGGGGACCTGATAAAAAAATGCACATGGTCGCTTTGTGTTGAGCAAATTTGTCGATTGATTCCAGTTCAGGAACGGCAGAAGCACGTCCTGATACACGTGTCAGAATGATACTTTGCGATATTGCTGGTTTGGTTAATTCAGCATTTATTGCTGCGGCGGCTGCACTAAAAGATGATACGCCGGGGATGATTTCATAATCAATGCCCATTATATCAAGGCGGTGCATTTGTTCAGCAGTTGCGCCATAGATGGCAGGATCTCCAGAATGAAGTCTCGCAACGTCGATATCGGAAAGTTTGGCGTGCTGATAACAAGCCTGCTGTTGTTCAAGGTCAAGTTTGGAAGTATCCAGTAATTCTGCATCAGATTGGCAGTGCTGCAGCATATCCTCAGGAATCAGTGAACCCGCATATAGTACCATTTTACACTTTCCGAGAATTTTTGCTCCTCGTAAGGTAATCAAATCAACCGCACCGGGTCCGGCCCCTATAAAATAAACTTTCATGAATGCCTTTTTTTTCTTGCGTTTTTTCTGATCAATAAGGTGGCCAGGTAGCCCGATGCCTGATTGGTTTGCAGGTTGATTATATCATTTGTCAACAATTCATCTGATAATCCAATACGGTGGGCGAAACCACAATGTTGGGAAATTCCCATTTTATTGAGCAAAGATAATACCCATTCAAGACGTGTACCTATTTTCATAAGTATGACAACATCATGAGTTTCAATATCTTGTCGTAATAATTCTTGATTTTCTGGGCAAGGTAAAATTAATATCCGTTCTTTTCCTTCGCCCAAGGGCCATGACAGCGCTGAAGCGGCAGCAGAATAGCTTGTAATACCGGGAAATGTTCGATGCTCAAGTCGAGGAAGTTGATCCTGTAATGCAGCTAACAGATAGCCGTATGTTGAATAAGTCATAGTGTCGCCGATTGTTAGATAAGCGACAGAAAGACCTTTTTCAAGTTCTGCCGCGATAGTTTTTGCAAGTCCAGAATAATGAGAACGTAACAGGCTACGATCACTAGCCATAGTGAATTCGATTTCCTGAATTTTTTGTGGTGGGATATTGATGCCGGAAAGGCATTGTATTGCTACGGATTGATGGCTGTAGCGAGATTTTGGTGTAAAAATGATATCAGCTTTTTCAACAGCAGCGATAGCTGCAACAGGCAAAAAACCTTCAGGGCCGGGGCCTACTCCGATACCGTAAAAAGTTCCTGATGTCGTGGTTTTGTTCATGCGTCAATTCCCAGAGGATTTCCTTGAAAATCAAATAATCTGACATCAACAGAATCCGCAGCTGGAACTCGCTGTTTAGCCAATTTGGATATTTGTTGTTCAATACGGGTCCACAATTTTTTACCGTCAGCTTGATCTTTTAATTGTTGGATCACAGACTCAACGGTGCTGGCTTGTTGAATGGAGGATATTAGCTGTTTCGGCAGGTTAATTTGTTCAGCAATTTTTGCGATATTGTTCATGGCCATTTTACTTTTACTGGAATGTGTGTTCCATGAGCCATCCAGTACTTTGGCAAGTTTTCCTGGATGACCAAGCAGCCATAGTTTCTTTAATCGGCGATGTTGTAGATCGAGGATTGATTCAGTAAAATCGAGTGCCTCGCCGAGGAAATTGGCAATTTCTATGGTTTTGTGCGTTGGTAAATGTAATTGTTCTTTAACGAAACTACGTGCAATTTTTCCAGGAAGAAGGGCAATTTCAGTCGTGTTATCTGCCAGTGCTACTTTAAGATAAACTTCAATGGATGCAATCCAGGATGAAAGTGACATGGGTTCGACAATTCCTGAAGTTCCCAGTATGGATATTCCGCCTTCTATACCTAATCTGGGATTAAAGGTATGTTTAGCAATATTTTCGCCGTTGATACAGCCAATAGTTATGTCATATCCTTGCTCATCAGTCGGTAAACCAGTCTCATTCAGTATTTTTTGTAGTGCCTGCTGGATCATTTTTCGTGGTGTTGGATTTATAGCTGCTGCCCCGACAGGTAAGTTAATACCGGGTTTAGTAACAATCCCTACGCCTTTACCGGCAATAAATCGAATATGATTCAAATGATTGTTTTGGACTTTTGCAAAAATGGTGGCGCCATGGGTTCGGTCAGGATCGTCGCCAGCATCTTTGAGAACTGAGGCGAGGGTAGTATAGTTATCAAGCCATTCAACATTTTGTACAGGTATCTGGATGAATTGTCTGTTATTCCAGTCATTATTGGAATAATTCGTACCAATGGGTAATATCACCGGGACTGAGCTGACTTTTTTGTTTACCAGCAATAATGTCAGTGCGGCTTGTGAAGCTGCAGCAGCACATGTTCCTGTGGTATATCCACGTTTCAAACCGTTTGCAGATGGAATATCTAGACTAAATTCCTTTAACTTAGTCAACACTAAATTATTCCTGATCATAACTGGCAACTTGGTTTATTGCATCTATCATCAAGCCATTAATAACACTGGCAGCCCAGGGTGCCCCCCCCCGAGTACCTGAATTAGTTATTCGAGGTACCTGCAAGCAGCGGCGTAAAGCCTCCTTACTTTCCAGAGTTCCGACAAAACCGACTGGCAAGCCAATAACCAGTTGTGGACGCCAGCTATGTTCATGAATCAACCGGATAGTCTCAATGATTGCTGTGGGTGCGTCTCCAATTGCAAGGACTATATCATTACCAAACTTTTCAAAACCTCTTCTTATGCCAGCGGCGCTGCGGGTGATATTGTACTTATCTGCCAGCAAATGGGACTCCGGGTCATGCACCCCACACCAGGTATCAATTTCTAATTGTTGCAGTAAGGCGCGTTTTAATCCGGTTTGAACCATTGTCACATCGGTGATAATCCTTCTGCATCGTAGTAGAGCCAAGACACCGGTTTCGACAGCACCGGGAGAAAAATAAATATCTTCCGGAACGGAGAAATCACCGCTGGTGTGGACCAGTCGCTTCAAGATTACCAGGTTTGCTTTGGGAAATTTTGACCAGTCTCGACCCGCTTCTATAATGCGGATACTTTCAGCCTCAATAGGGTGGGGCTGGTAAGGGGTGAATACTGAAGTAGAAGCTTCCAGGTCTTGTTGTTTTGCAAAAAGATTACGTACCTGCAAATGATGTGCTTGCTGGGGTTCTCCTAATTGCTGTTCGTATCCAATAATTTGCACACGATATTTACAAAGTGAGCAGTTCATGGCTGATTGACCTTCAATTGCTTCATTTGCACGAGCTAATATTGTTTTTGCAACCAATGTATGTGCTCCCAAGTGATTAGCCACGACAATTTCCAAATCCGGTTCACGTTGTTGAAGTTCGGTAGCAGTTGTAACAATGCGTTTTACCAGTATTCCGTCAAACAGAAAAAAAGGGAATACCACAAGTCTCCTAAATCCCATTTTGGCAGCAATGCGTAATCCATCTGCGACAAGAGGTTTGGCGGTTCCTGAATAACAAACATATGATCCGCCAAAGCCCATTCCTTCTTCCAGTATACGGGCTAGTTTATATACCTCACTGTTGGCATCCGGGTCGGTAGTACCGCGCCCGATCACAACCAGGCATGTTTCGGAACGCAATACTACTTGAGGAGAATTTGCTTCAGCAGTAATAATGTGTTCACGGGCAAGCTCCATCAACAACGGGTCCAGTCCCAGAGGCGCAGTAAGTTGAAATTCAATTTCAGGATAATCACGCTGCAGTACCAACATTTCGCTGGGCATATCGTTTTTGCCATGTCTAGCGGCCATCAAAATAGCCGGGATCATGACAATTTGTTTGCTACCGGCATTAATGTTTTTTGTAATTGCCTGCTCAATGGTCGGATTAGCAAATTCAAGATACCCATGAGTTACAGTTTGATCATGGGTTTGGCTTTCGAGCAATGAAACCATTTGTTCAAATTCACGTATTCCGTCCGGATCACGGCTACCATGACCGGCAATAACCAGTCCGGGAAGATTTTTCGGTTTGCGGGTCATTGTCTGGCTGCCGGTTCAATCTGACTGGGCATTTCATGTATGCATCTAATTAACATGATGCTCATATCAGAGAAATCAAGATTCGTACATGCCTGCAAATTACCTTTCCATTCAGCTTCATTTCCTGTTAGGTTTTCCCAGACCTCAGTTGGATGGTTTTTAGAGACACCCTGTTCAATCAAATAGGCAGCAATATGTCGCGGCATAAAAGAACGCGCTGCATCCCAAGGGCAGGGAATGACAATGGCATTGCGCTGGTCATTTAATACATTGACTAAATGAAGCTTGAATGGGGTTAGGTCACCACGACGATGAAAAGTAATAAAGGTAGTTTCATCAAAACAGACCTTTGCCCGTGCTGCCAATATTTGTGCAGATGAGATTCCGGGTAAGGTTTCAACAACATGACCGCAGGCGCGTTCAACCCGTTCAAGATATTGAAAGCCGCTGAAATGAATATCACCCATAAAGATGACGACACATTTTTTCCCGGCGTGGTGAGCTTTTGCAACTTCTTCAAGTTTATCAGTCTGGTTGCGATAATTCATTAATACTACCTCAGCAGTATCAGGTATCAGACTTTTAATTACTTTAACCACAGCGTCAAAGCCAGCAACAACATCAGCCTGCAGTATCAGTTCTGCACCACGGCATGTCAAATAACCTGTATCGCCAGGGCCTGCTCCAATACAGATAATCAAGGTATTCTACCTTTCAGCTGGTTTCGTATGGTGATAGTCAAACTTTCAGCTGATAGTTGTTCCAGTGTCATGTACTCGGCCATCATTGCATGAGCTAATTGTGAAGCGCGACCAAGACGTAAAAATCCGGTTTCAGTATCTATTACCAGGCAGGTAAGCTTTTGCTGATTAATTAAATTAGCAAATTTAAGGGTTTCCTGCCAGGGATCAGTGCTATTATCGAATGATATATTAGCTTTACCATCGGTTAATAAAACCAGCAAAGGTTGCATATTATTATTTTGCTTATTCAGTAATTCGAGTGTTAAATAGAGTGCATGGGGGAGGGGGGTTCTTCCTCCCGTCGCAAGTTCCTTTAAACTTTGTTCGGCAAGCTCTACGCTGTGCGTTGGTGTTAACAAAATCTCTGCCTGATTTCCCCGAAAAGTGATGACAGCAACCTGGTCACGCTTTTGATAAGCGTCGGTGAGTAATGCCAGTACCGCTCCCTTTACTGTTTCCATACGTCGTTGTGCAGCCATCGAGCCCGATGCATCAACTATCAAAATTATCAAATTTCCAGTTTTTCCTTGCTGGATTCGGTGGTGCAAGTCATTTTTTGTAACCTGAAAATTGCCTGGATTTCGAATTGCTGCGCTGCGTAAAGTAGCTCCGATAGCAAGTTGTTCAGGATTTTCATTGGCAACAGTCCGAATAGTTTGACCTCTGGTGTCGGACTGAGTTTTATTGCGTTTACCAGAGGTGCTTTGATGCGAGGAAGAGATAGTGTTAATTTGACAGATTTGTTTAATATTTGCTGCAGAGAATATTTCTGAACAA
>JALXCS010000322.1 GCA_026990815.1 Methylomonas sp.
CACCACACAAGCGATTGAATCCTTCAACTTCGCGATCCGGATTTTCCATGACCCGAAAATTTCGGGGATTACGATTGTGATCAAATATAACTTCCTGATACAAATCGCGTAATTCATCAAACATCAGCCAAAAACCTCGATCAATTGGTTTATTCCTGTCATTAAGGTATCAATTTCCTGCTTAGTATTGTACATGGCAAAAGAGGCGCGTGCGGTCGCCGGCACCTGAAAAAAATCCATCACTGGCATCGCACAGTGATGCCCTGCCCTGACCGCTATGCCCAAACTATCCAACATGGTACCAATATCATGAGGATGGATTTTATCCAACACGAAAGAAAGAATGGCCCCTTTTTGAGCAGCTTCCCCAATAATCCTTAAACACTTAATCTGCTTTGCTTTTTCTGTTGCATAGCTCAGTAATTCGGCTTCATACGCAGCAATTTCTGCCATGCCAATCTCAGATACATAATCCAAAGCTGCACCCAAACCCACTGTATCTGCAATACTTGGAGTTCCTGCCTCAAATTTATAAGGCACAGCATTATATTCGGTTTCTTCGAAAGTTACCTTTCGAATCATATCACCGCCACCCTGATAAGGTGGCATGGCTTCAAGCAGTTCTTGCTTGCCATAAAGCACGCCTATTCCCGATGGCGCATAAAGCTTATGCCCTGAAAAAACGTAAAAATCACAACCCAGCACCTGTACATCAACAGACATGTGGGGAATGGCTTGCGCACCATCCAGTAAAACTTTGATTCCTTTATCATGTGCTGCTGAAATAATTTTTCCGACAGGATTCACCGTCCCTAAAGCATTGGACATGTGAACAACTGAAACCAGCTTGGTTTTATCAGTCAATAGCTCCATAAATTGCTCAAGGATCAATTCGCCTTGCAAATTGATAGGAGCAACCTTTAATTTTGCACCCGTCTCTTGGCAAAGCATCTGCCACGGAACAATATTGGAATGATGCTCCATTCCGGTAATGAGAATTTCATCACCTGCTTTCAGATTGGCTTTACCAAAGGTTTGCGCAACCAAATTAATGCCTTCTGTTGTGCCGCGAACAAAAACAATTTCTTTTTGGCTTTCGGCATTGATAAAGGCTTTGACTTTTTCCCGCGCACCTTCATAGGCCGCAGTAGCACGTTCGCTCAGGGTATGCACTCCGCGATGAACATTGGAATAATCACGAGTGTACATATTGACGATACTGTCAATCACCACCTGTGGCTTTTGACACGTTGCGGCATTATCCAGATAAACTAATGGCCGATTACGAATTTCCTGCCTTAAAATCGGAAAATCAGCGCGAATTTTTTCAACATCAAAACTCATAACACCCATTCCTTGCGCATTTCCATTTGTGGAAAATGGGTTAACAACTGCTCCAGTACCAATTTCCGAAATTGATTTTGTTTAATTTTATCAACCATCTCATTGGCAAAGGCAAAAGTAAGCATATTTTCAGCAGCTTGTTTATCAATACAGCGCGTCTGTAAATAAAAAATGGATGTTTCATCAAGCTGTCCAACTGTCACGCCATGCGCACATTTCACATCATCGGCATAAATTTCCAGTTGCGGTTTGGTATCAGCTTCAGCATCTTCCGACAGTAATAAGTTTCGATTATTCATTTCTGAGTCGGTTTTTTGGGCATCTTTGTGAACAATCACTCGTCCCTGGAAAATACCGCGCGCGCGTTGATCCAGAATGCCTTTATAAGTCTCACGGCTAATGGCGTCTGGGAGACGATGATGAATGCGGGTGTGGTTATCCAGGACTTGTTTTTTTCGCCCCAGATATAAGCCGTTCAACTCACATTCGGAAGCCTGGCCTAAATCAGTATGGACTTCATTTCGTGATGTTTGGCCACCGAAAGAAAAACTCTCATGGATAAAGTGGGCTTGCTTTTCCTGTTTAACGTATGTTCCACTATAATGCAGCGCTTTTCCATTCTCATTTTGCAATTTGCAAAAACTAACCTGGGCATTTTTCCCAATGAAAATTTCATTCACAGCTGTTGTTAAATAAGCATCTGTGGTTAGCGAAACATAACTCTCCAGCAAATCAGCCCGCGCATTCTCTCCGACAACCGCAATATTCCGGGTTGCAGCCAGGACATCAGAATCAGTCGCCACATGAATAATATGCAAAGGCTTGTCCAGCTGAGTATTTTCCGGTAATTTCAGAACCCAGCCATCGGTAAACCATGCGGTATTAAAATGAATAAAACCATGATCTTCATTTTCTGTTGCTTTGGCAAAATATTCGGAGACTTGTTCAGGAAATTGCTGCAAAGCCTTTTTCATACTGCACAAAAATATATTTTCTGGCAGCTCTGAAATATCAGAAAGCTGAGTAGAAAATCGACCATTAAGAAAAACCAGATTAAAACAATCATCTACGAAATAAGAAACAACTGCGGTTCTATCAACTTGATCTGTTGATTCAACAGGCTTTGGTAAAAAAACTTTTTTCTCAACTTGTGAAAAATTGATGTAGCGCCATTCTTCGTCTCTTGAAGAAGGAAAACCCAGCTCGGAAAACCTGGCCAATGCAACTTTTCTATGCTGATTCAACCACGGCAAATTCTGTCCAGGGAATTCCTCATGGAGTTCTTGATATTCAGTAAAATACTGATTTCGTTGAGCTGCCATTATGCTGCCGCCTGTTCTTCCAACCAGCTATAGCCTTTCTTTTCCAATTCCAGAGCAAGCTCAGAACCACCCGACTTGACAATTTTTCCATCAGCCAACACATGCACATAATCAGGTTTAATATAATCCAACAGCCTTTGATAATGGGTGATCATGATAAAAGAACGCTCTGCTGATCGTAATGAATTTACGCCATTTGCAACAACTTTTAAGGCATCAATATCAAGCCCTGAGTCAGTCTCATCAAGAATACACAATTTGGGCTCCAATACCGCCATTTGCAAAATCTCATTACGCTTTTTCTCGCCCCCGGAAAAACCTTGATTTACTGAGCGATAAAGAAACTCTTGATCCATTTCCACCAAGGCAGTCTTTTGCTTAATAATTTTAAGGAAATCCATGGCATCAACTTCATCCAGCCCATGATATTTACGAATAGCGTTAAGAGCAGCTTTCAACAAATAAATATTGCTGACACCAGGAATTTCAACTGGGTACTGAAATGCTAAAAACACACCTTCCCTAGCCCGAATTTCGGGTTCCATGTCTAAAAGGTCTTTGCCTAAATAAGTGATACTCCCTTGCGTCACAGTATAGCCAGGCTTCCCTGCTAAAATATGCGACAAGGTGCTTTTTCCCGACCCGTTAGGACCCATAATGGCATGAACCTCTCCTGACTTAACTTCGAGGTCAATACCTTTCAGTATTAATTTATCATCAATACTGACATGAAGATTTTCAATCGTTAACATACTTGATTTCCTGATTTTTTAAATAAATTGGTATTGGCTGGGTTGTTTCAGCCTACAGACCCTTCAAGACTAATTCCTAATAGCGCTTGGGCTTCAACGGCAAATTCCATTGGCAATTCCTTGAATACTTCTTTGCAAAAACCATTGACAATCATGGACACTGCATCCTCAGGAGAAAGTCCACGCTGTTGGCAAAAAAACAACTGATCTTCGCTGATTTTAGAAGTTGTCGCTTCATGTTCCACCTGAGCGGAAGGCTGTTTGATTTCAATATAGGGAAACGTATGCGCTCCACACCTGTCACCCACCAACAAGGAGTCACATTGTGTATAATTTCTAGCGTTTTTGGCGCTTTTCAGTACTTTTACCAAGCCGCGGTATGTATTTTGTGCTTTACCGGCTGAAATACCTTTAGAAATAATCGTACTGGAAGTATTTTCCCCAATATGAATCATCTTGGTACCGGTATCTGCTTGCTGATAATTATTGGTTAACGCCACAGAATAGAATTCTCCAATGGAATTATTGCCTCTCAAAATGCAACTTGGATATTTCCAGGTAATGGCCGATCCAGTTTCTACCTGGGTCCAGGATACTTTGGAATTGTCACCGCGACAGTCTGCCCGTTTGGTAACAAAATTATAGATACCACCTTTGCCAGTTTTGTCTCCCGGATACCAGTTTTGTACGGTTGAATATTTTATTTCTGCATTTTCAAGTGCAATTAGTTCAACAACCGCAGCATGCAGTTGATTTTCATCACGCATAGGCGCTGTACAGCCTTCCAGATAACTAACGTGACTGCCCTCATCGGCAATAATCAAGGTACGCTCAAACTGCCCGGTATTGGCCGCATTAATTCTGAAATAAGTGGAAAGCTCCATTGGGCAACGCACACCCTCTGGAATATAAACAAAAGATCCATCGGAAAACACTGCCGCATTCAGGGCAGCAAAAAAATTATCCGTATGAGGTACAACTGATCCTAAATATTGTTCTACTAATTCTGGATATTCTTGCAGTGCTTCTGACATGGGACAAAAAATAACTCCTGCCTCCTTCAGTTTACCTTTAAAAGTTGTAGCGACAGAAACACTGTCAAAAACGGCATCAACTGCAACCCCTGCCAACCGCTCCTGCTCATCCAATGGAATACCTAGCTTTTTGTAAGTATCAAGTAACTCTGGATCAACTTCATCCAGACTTTTTGGCCCATCTTCCTTTTTTTTCGGAGCTGAATAATAGCTGATTGCCTGATAATCAATTGGTTTGAATTTTACGAAAGCCCATTCCGGTGTTTTCATGGTCATCCAGTGTCGCAATGCTTTTAGCCGGTACTCCAGCATAAACGCAGGTTCTTTTTTAATCGCAGATAATTTTCTAACTACCACCTCATCCAAACCGGGAGCAAAACTTTCAGTTTCAAGATCTGTAACAAAACCTTGCTTGTAATTCTTACCGATCAGGTTTTCAATTTGTTGTGCACTTGTTGACATAAACAACTCTTAATTCAAATATTTCAATATAAACTTGTAACAGGAATACAAATTTCTTTAGGCGATTTGACCGGCAAAATTAAATCTGCCAAGGTAACCGACTCTAGTGCATTTTGCACAGTCTTGTTGATCAAATCCCAGTTACCTTGAATTTCACATCCAGTAGCTTGCTCGCAACTATGATGCGAAGCACTACATTCAGTTAATGCAATTGGTCCTTCAAGTGCATAAATGACAGCTGCAACAGAAATTTTTTCAGGTGAACGAGCCAATTTATAACCTCCTTTAGCGCCACGCACTGAAACTAAAACCTTTGCCCTAACAAGCAACTTAAGAATTTTGCTTACTGTAGGCAAAGCTATTCCTGTTTCTTCAGCGATACCAGTTGCCGCATGGACGCCACTATTATTTTTGGCTATAAAACTCAAAATTACCGTTGCATAGTCTGTCAATTTACTTAATCGCATCTATTTGCCTCATTTAACAAGGACTATTTTAGTCCTATTTAATTACATAGTAAAGCAGTTGGAAATTCAATAATAATGTATTCATTTAGAAAAAATGCTTTTCAACCCATTTGGATGGCTAGTATCCATCACACTATACAAAATAAAATATCATATATTTCATATACTTAATTAAAATGCTTGTTGATATTGTACTTAAGGCCAATATTATCTTTATCAATAAAGTAATAAATTAGCCTCACACGACGAAGGGAGATTTGAAGAAATTTCAAAATTGATCGTGAATGATTCACTTCGAAACGTCATCAGTATAACGATTTATTGTTTGCTATTGACTGAGCGGGATGACCGTTAACAACGGAGCTTGTTATTTTATGAAATGGTGAATCACTGCTCAAGGGATAGTAGGATTTTTTATGAAATTTTTTTTAATTGATGCAAATTGAGGTGATGTGATGCTTATAACCCAACTCCTAAATCAAACAATATTCAAAATAGTCTTGTGCTTTTCTCTTGCAATGGGAAGCTTTGGTTTTTTCTCTTCTGCTTATGCTACTGATGTTGAGTTTTCGATCAATAACGAAAATCCATTTACCTTAAATTTAAATGCTCAGGATATTAATGATGAATTCTATATTGATTTTACAAACAGCCTGAGTGGACCCACTTATTTAGAAAAACTGATTTTAAGATGGGATCAAGTTTCGATTGACACGTCAGATATAACCCCATATGTTGATTACATAGCATATCCAAACGGCTCAGCAAACCTGACTTCTGAAATGGGTAACGACTATTATCTGCTTGATGTGGATTTTTCTAGCAATATTGGAAGTAAGATTGGTTCTGCCAGCGTAGGAATAGCACTTGATTGGTATAACTTCAATCCGAACAATGATTTCACTATAACTGTTTGCACAAACTCTTCTGCCTGTGCTGCCCCTGTTACAAACCCTGTCCCCGTCCCCGCAGCAGCATGGTTATTCGGTACCGGGATAATGGGCTTAGTTGGCTTCTCCCGCAGAAAGATTTCTGGCTAATTTATTTAAATAATTTAACTTTCTCGATCTGATAAATGAGTGATTCTCAAGTTAGGATCACTCATTTTTGTATTTCCCTTATTCTTCCAAAACCCTGAAAAGTACTTCTTTGACACTGGCTGGATCAAAAGGCTTATCGAAAATGGCCGAAACTCCCGCCTGTTGAATACTGTTTATCCTTGCTTCGTCTCTTTCGCTAGTAACCATAAGTATGGGAATAAACGGATTATGTAATTCATTACGAATATACTCAATGAGTTCTCTGCCATCCATTTCAGGCATATTGTAATCTGTAACAATCACATCAAATTGATCTGGCGAGGCATTAAAAACTTCCACAGCCTGTTTGCCATCATTTGCAGTGGTAATATCTTCAATTCCGAGATTGTTTAATATTCTAGTGACATGCTTTTGGGCCAACTTGCTATCGTCAACCACCAAAACTCGTAAGCTCTCTACATCATAACTTTCAAGAGTAATTTCTTCTGGATCTATGATTTCCACAGTTGCTTTCAAGGCCCTGTGAAGATCGTTATGGGAAAAAGGTTTGGGTAAAATAGCAACCACTCCGGCTTGTCGAATAGGATCAAGGGTATTAAAATTTGTTTCGCTTGAAATCAACATAAAAGGGACATCGTCGAGCCCTTCAGTCTGCCTGATTTTCAAAATCAATTCAGACGCAGTCATATCTGGTAAATACAAACTGCTGATAATTAAATCCGGTTTATATTTGTCCAGGATTCCTAGTGCTTCTGCACCTGAAACAATGCCCTCTACATTGCCAACACCTTCTTCATGTAAATGTTTCATGATCACTTTCAGTTGAGTAGAAGATGGCTCGATTAACAAAATAGACAAGTCAGAAATATCTATTGTAGACATATCCAATCCTTAAAAAATTAAAAACTGTTTACCCAAAAAATGGAACAACTTTGAAAACTATCTTTTTTAAGAATAGAAGATATATCCAAAAAAACCTGAAATTTGACTGCTAATTATTCAGCTTTAATCCTTGAAAGCATTGATAAACCCAGTTCTGTTCGGCATTTCGACCTGGGGTAGTGTGGTTTTATTAATAATCTGATCTTTTCCAATAATGCCATTGAGAACAAGCAGGTACGCCGTTAAGGCATAAACCTCATCATTATTTAAACTGCCAGGCGTATGCAAAGGCATAGAACGACGAATGAAATCAAAAATAGTAGTTGCATAGGGCCAATAGTTACCAATAACCTTATCTGGAGGATCGTCAGTTAAAGCATGTTGAGCCCCAGCAAGTTCATCGGCACTCCCTCCAGTTCCTGCTACGCCATGACAAGACAGACACTGTTGCTGATAAATTTTTGCACCTTTTTTTGCATTTCCTGCTCCTTCAGGCAAACCCTCCCCATTTGGAAAAACATCACGATTCCATCTATTAATAACAACATTGCTAACTGATTTGCCAAGATTAGGTCCTTGAAGAACTGTTTCTGCATGGACATCATTAATCATAAAAAAAATTAACAAGAACAAACTACGCATAAACATGACTAATCTCCCCGTCAGCAGTAATTTTCCAACAAACTATCGCATTATAATGAAAATAACCATGTTTCCCGCGTTGCGAGATCAACGTTTCCCGTAAAGGTTGTTGATAACCAGTTTCGTCAATCGCCCGGCTCATAATAATTGCCTCTTTTCCTTGCCACTGCCAAGGAATACGAAAGCGAGTAAAGCATTTTGACAATACAGGATCCTGTAGTTGGGCTTCAGCCCAGGAATTACCTCCATCGGCAGAAATTTCTACCCTGCTGATCCTTCCACGACCACTCCAGGCCAAACCGGTTATTTGATATAAACCAGAACCGTTCATTTTATATCCGGGGGAGGGCTTAGTAATCAAGGATTTGGCATCCATAAAAAAACTAAACTGCCTAGCCTTTCCTGATGGTAACAAATCAGTATATTTTGACGTCTCATTCCGTGTCATACTGGGCCGGTTCGTGACATGCATTCGCCGTAGCCATTTTACATTCAGCACCCCTTCCCAGCCAGGCACAAGCAACCTCATGGGATAACCATTTTCGGGACGAATCCGTTCACCATTTTGGTATAGTGCGACAATACAATCATCCAATGCCTTTTCCAAGGGGATACTGACATTCATCGCTGCCGCATCGGCACCTTCTGATACCAGCCATTTACCAGCTGCTTTAATACCAGTCTCTTCAAGTAAAACTGACAATGGAATTCCAGTCCATTCGCTACAAGAAGCCATTCCGTGAAAATAACCTGCCCGAGTTTGAATAGGCTTAGATCGCCATCCTGCATTACTATTTCCTCCACATTCGATGAAACAAAACATTGAGCACATTGGATAACGAAGCAAATCGTCAACAGAAAATATCAGTGGCTTTTTTACCAAACCATGAATTAAAAGCTGATGACGTTTCGGATCAATCTCAGGAACACCATTATGATGCCGTTCAAAGTGTAATCCATTTGGGGTTATGGTACCTTCGAGATCATGTATAGGCGTCCACGAAACACCGTTTCCTGGCGCCATTGAATTCTCCATTTTCCAGCGGATGGTGGCTTTTTCGTACCAGGAAGGTTCTCCATAGTTGGAAAAAGGCGCCCCCGGCTTCAGCATCCAGCCAGGCAAATTGCCATCAAATGGTTTTACTTTCGCAAAAGGCTGCGGCGAAACAGCGGCGGCAGTAGAAAAAATCAGGCCACGCTTTAAAAACAATCGCCGGTCAAGTAAACCACCACCAGCAACTGGCTGCAACTGATTTTCCATTTTTTTCTCCTGTATTTTCAGGAGATTGATTGTACTAGGTTTCTTGCTTTTTCCGAAATAATCTAAGAGTTACGCAGTCTTTGTCGTCCCTTCAACAGCTAGCGCCTCTAAAATTTCCAGTACTCTCATGCTATTGAGTTCCATTTTTGCCAGAGCCTCAAGTACCTTCTTTTTATCATTATTTTGCAATGCATCCAGCGCAGCAACACCATTTTCATGAACACCTTGATGAGGAAGTTCAAGCTTTGAAAAAGACCCTAAGCTTGAAAAGAGCCGTTTCCCATCCCCGTTGTAATACCATTTACCCAAGCGACATTGATGATGGCTGGAAAAATCAGCGGCTGTTTTTTGAGACACTCCCATTATAACTTTGTAAATTTCCATTTTATAAATCAAGTGGTCAAGTTTTACCACTTCCACAAAACTTCTCAAGGCACTTCCTGTAATGACTTGTCGCGCCATGCCCGATAAATGAATCAGCTCATTCATTTTTGAATTTGCCTGATTACCAATATCGCCAAAACCAACTGAATCCTGAGCAACACGCGCCATTTGCTGTTTAACATTAATGGTCTCATTATGAATCGTAGAAACCAAACCTTCGATATCCCCGGTTGCATCATTGGTTCTTTTTGCCAAAGTCCTAACCTCATCTGCAACCACAGCAAACCCTCGACCTTTATCTCCTGCTCTTGCAGCCTCTATAGCCGCATTAAGTGCCAAAAGATTAGTCTGATCAGAAATGTTCTTTATCAAATTAATGATGCCCTCGATATCTTCCGCGCTTTTATCCAAATCATCCACTGTTTGAGCAGTTTCGTGCACATCATCTGCCATTTCGAGCAAAGATTCAGATAGCATCTGGACAGCCTTGTGCATATCATTTAACACAAGCTGATTCTCAGCTATGTTGCCGCTTTCTGTTGTTATGACTTCTGCTAAACTAGACAGTGAATTCTGCATAACTGTCATGGATGACCCAAATTCCTGAAACAATTGAAAAATACCATGATTAAAAGCTTCTGTGTCCTGATAACTTTGCAATTGTTGTTTCAGATCATTCACTTCGTTCTGTAAGGAGTCCAGCTTCTGATTTAATGTCAGTTGCTCCTTTTTGTTTTTTTCGATTTGCTTCTCAGCCTCGATAAGTTTTTGCTTATTGAATAACATTTATTTCCCAAATATCCTTGTCGTTTTGATAAATTGTCATCGAATTAACCGATCAAAAAAATATGAAAAACAGAATTCTTGGCGTTTTTATTGTTATTCTGTTTTCCTGTCCTTTAACAAGATGAAAAAACCTGAATGATCAATTTTATTAAAGGACACCGTATACAAGGATAGTCAAAATGCTCAAAATTAGTATAACCTTAAACTAATATGATGAAAAACTTATGAAATTTCTGGCTTCCTATGTCATGCAGGGTTCAATTCAGGCTATCAGTATCGCAGCTCTGTTTGGATTTTTATCAATACAAATTCTGCCTGCCGCTATACTCTGTGCCGGCATTATTGCCTTATTCACCCTCCGGAAAGGCCATAAAAAAGCATTCCTGGTTTTTTTTGCAACAATTACTCTCAGCTATCTGGCTGGTCAATTCATCCCCAGCAGACCTGGCCTCGATTTCCCTCTCGTCATTTTGTTACTTATTCCTGTCTGGATCAGCGCTTTGATACTCAGGGCCACAGAATCTCAAGGCTTGGCCATTAGCACAGCAGTTTTTTTTGCCGCAGTTTTTGCAATTTTCATCGAATTGTATTCAGGTAATGCCATTCAATGGTGGAGTGATTGGTTAAAAGTAGCGGTAACAGGAATAAAAAATGTCAATTACCAGGGATTTATCGATACCGGCAATCTAAAAATTATGAACGGCCTAATGGCCTCAATCTTGGGCTTATGTATTGCTAGCAGTCTGCTGCTGGCCCGCTGGCTACAGGCAGTGCTATATAATCCCGGGGGTTTTGCTGCTGAATTTAGTAACTTAATCGTTCCAAAACAATTTCTTTATTTTATTGGACTAATTTTGCTTATCTGTTTTCTAATTAACAAAAATCTGTTCAATGATTTATTATTGATTTTTTCAATTGTCTATTTTTTCCAGGGACTTGCCATCTTACACTTTTATGTTGAAAAAAATAAATTTAGCAAATCAATGCTTTTTCCTGTTTATTTATTGATTTTCTTGCTACCTCAATACGCAATTATTGGACTGGCAGGCGCTGGTGTGATGGATACCTTTCTAAATTTCAGAAAACAACTCAAATGATCCCGATTCGCGATACTGCCCCTTGTCATACAACTCCCTATGTTACTTGGGGACTAATCACAATCTGCACTGCAATATTCATAGTTTTGCAGTTTTTACCAGAACCTGTCCAACGCGAAATCATTTATAAATATGGCATGGTGCCAATCCGTTATTCAAACCCACAATGGGCAAGTGATTTTGGCTTGCCACCCGATGGTTATTTATCTTTTTTTACCAGTCTTTTCCTGCATGGCAGCTGGATGCACCTACTTCTGAACATGTGGTTTCTGTGGATTTTTGCTGACAATATTGAAGATCGAATGGGTCATTTTCGATTCATCATTTTTTATTTGATTTGTGGGTTTTTTGCAACTTTTTTACAATGGCATTACAAGCCTGAACTGGTAGTTCCTGTTGTTGGAGCATCCGGAGCGATTGCCGGCATTCTCGGCGCCTATTTTTTTCTCTATCCCTTTGCTCGAATTATCATTCTTGTTCCACTGTTTTTCTGGCCGTTCTATTTTAATTTACCCGCAATCGGTTTTTTAGGCGTTTGGGTGATTATCCAACTGCACAACGCAACAACCCCAATGGTTTTCGACACTATGGCAATTGATGTTGCCTGGTGGGCACATTTGGGCGGTTTTATAACAGGGAGTATCATTTACCGGTTGTTTCTGCTCGACCAATCTGCCGCAGAAAACCGCGAATAATTCCCATTAAATACTTAAATTTTGTGTATAATTCAGTGTTTAAGATTTGAACGATCAACCTGACTTATCTATATCAGGTTGCCCTCCAGGTTACAGGAAAATAAATGAATAAAGTGAATATCAATGTTGCGTTAGTCAGACTTTTGCAATTTGTCGTTTTTGTCGTTTTTACATTTATGGTAATGACATATTTTGGCGCCCTATTGCTAATCCCTCTGGATCTCCTTTATATTCTAATCAAAATATTGTCTGCGATTGGTTTTAACGGCATTCTCGCTGCTTTTATTGCCGTCCCTGCTGTTGGCTATCTGGGATTTGTCGTCTATCAAACTCCAGAACTTGTCAAATTACTCATTGATACTGGTGTTGACTTGGTAAAAACAGGAAAACAGCGCATTGAAGCCTTCAACACGATTGCCGAGGAAATGAAAGGTAAAACTACTGCTAAAGCCTGAAAGTACAAAGACTAAATTATTATAAAAAGGGCATGAATATGCCCTTTTTATTTGAAATATCTTTGCAAATAAAAGCCTGTATATGAATCCTGAATACTAGCAACCTGCTTCGGCGTTCCTTCAGCAACTATCATTCCGCCGCCATCCCCCCCTTCTGGTCCCATATCAATTATCCAGTCAGCTGTTTTAATAACATCCAGATTGTGCTCAATAATAACGACGGTATTACCATGATCACGCAACGTATGTAAAACACTCAGTAATTGTTTAATATCATGAAAATGCAGGCCAGTTGTAGGCTCATCCAATATATAAAGTGTTTTACCGGTATCCCGTTTGGACAACTCCTTGGCTAACTTGACGCGTTGTGCTTCTCCACCGGAAAGAGTAATTGCATTCTGTCCCAAGGTGATATAGCTCAATCCAACATTAACCAGAGTATTCAACTTTTTTGCGAGAACAGGTATAGCACTGAAAAACTCAGCAGCATCTTCAACAGTCATATTAAGCACTTCGTTAATGGTTTTTCCCTTATAACGAATTTCCAATGTTTCCCTATTGTAGCGCTTACCATTACAAACATCACAATGGACAAAAATATCAGGTAAAAAGTGCATTTCTACCTTGATTACCCCATCCCCCCTACAGGCTTCACAACGACCACCTTTCACATTAAAACTGAATCGACCCGGAGTATATCCTCTTGATCTGGATTCCGGCGTAGCAGCAAAAAGCTCCCGAATTGGAGTAAATAATCCTGTATAAGTAGCGGGATTCGAACGTGGAGTTCGGCCAATAGGACTTTGATCAATATCAACCACCTTATCAAAATAATCCAGCCCATCAATTCCTTCACATGGCGCGGGTACCGCGCTGGACCGGTTAATCAAACGTGCGGCATGTCGATACAAAGTATCGTTAACGAGAGTCGATTTTCCTGAGCCCGACACACCTGTAACACAAGTCAACAAACCAACAGGAAAACAAACATCAATATTTTTTAGATTATTTCCACAAGCCTTTCGAATTTTGAAACTACTTTTTCGATCATAAGCTGTTAATTTTTCAGGAATGATTATTTGTTGCTGACCCGATAAATATTGCCCAGTCAGTGATTGCTTATTGGCCTTAATCTCACTTGCTGTTCCCTGAGCAACTATCTCGCCTCCATGAATACCAGCGCCCGGACCAATATCAACAATATGCTGGGCTGCGAGAATAGCATCTTCATCATGTTCAACAACAATAACTGTATTCCCCAAATCCCGAAGCTTAAATAGAGTGTTTAATAAACGCTGATTATCTCGTTGGTGCAACCCGATCGACGGCTCATCCAATACATACATGACACCGACCAAACCCGCCCCGATTTGGCTTGCTAACCGAATACGCTGCGCCTCTCCCCCGGAAAGTGAATCAGCGCTACGATCCAGAGTTAAATAATCCAGGCCGACATTGACCAAAAACTCAAGTCTCTCCTTGATTTCTTTAACAATTTTATCCGCAACCTCACCGCGTTTCCCTGGTAGATTCAAGTGCTCAAAAAATTCTAGTGATTTCCGAATCGGCATGGCTGTAATCTGATGCAGTGGAAAATTCTCTACAAAAACATTCCTTGCCGCTTTATTTAACCTTGAGCCACCACAGCTTTCACAAATTTTTTTTGATAAATACTTGGCCAGTTCATCTCTGACCATTTGCGAGTCAGTTTCACGATAACGCCTCTCCATATTTGCAATAATGCCTTCAAAGCTGTGACGTTTTTTCTTAATTTTTCCAGTACTGGTCAGAAACTTGAAATCAATGGCCTTTCTTCCACTACCATAAAGAATAATGCGCTGAACTTCTTCATCCAATTCCGAAAAAGGCAACTCCGGGTCAAAACCATAATGTTCAGCTAGAGAACAAATAATTTGAAAATAATAGGCATTTCGTCGATCCCAACCCCGAATTGCACCGCCAGCAAGACTGATTTCGGGATTATGGATAACAAGCTCAGGATCAAAGTGCTGTTTAACACCCAAACCATCACAACTTGGGCAAGCGCCTTTGGGATTATTAAAAGAAAAAATCCGCGGCTCAAGCTCGGTCAAGCTATAACCACATTGCGGACATGCATAACGCTCAGAAAACAGCAAATCCGTCTCATCATCCAAAGATGTCGCAATGGCAATGCCATCAGCAATACGTAAAGCAGTTTCAAATGATTCCGCTAATCTAAGACTAATATCATCGCGAATTTTAAAACGATCCACAATAACTTCGATGGTATGTTTTTTTCTTAAATCAAGCGTGGGCGGCTCGTCCAGATCATAGACCTCACCATCAATACGAGCCCGAATAAAGCCCTGGCTTCTAAGATCATCCAGTAATTGTAAATGCTCTCCTTTCTTTTCAACAACAACAGGAGCCAATAACATCCAACGCTGACCGGGTTGCTGGGCTAAAACCAGATCAACCATTTGACTGACTGTTTGCGCTTCAAGTGAAGTATGGTGTTCGGGACAGCGCGGCGTTCCGGCACGGGCATACAATAACCTTAAATAATCATAAATTTCAGTGATTGTTCCAACTGTTGAGCGTGGATTATGAGAAGTTGATTTTTGTTCAATGGAAATAGCCGGGGAAAGCCCTTCAATATGATCAACATCGGGCTTTTCCATCATCGATAAAAATTGCCTGGCATAAGCAGATAATGACTCTACATAACGCCGTTGACCTTCCGCATAAATCGTATCAAATGCTAAAGAGGATTTCCCTGAACCTGATAATCCAGTAATAACAATCAACGCATCACGAGGCAAATCCAGATCAATATTTTTCAGATTATGGGTTCTTGCACCACGAATACTAATGGTATCCATTAAAAATTATCCAATCGTTTAAACAACCGGATAATATACTTCTAAAAGTACATAGATGGCTAATAAAGTTTTACATTAATCTGTGTTGATCTTTTCATTTTTGTTTTTTACAAACAAGAAAACTCCAATCGCTATTGCAACAATCGCAAACAGAACGACATTACCTTTCTTGACATAATCAATGACTGTATTTCCATAATGGTAATACAAGGAAAAAAACACCGTTGTCGATATGGTACAGGCCAACAAATCAGCAAGTGCAAATTTTTTAAAATCCATTTTTCCAAGTCCTGCAGACAAAAAAAGTCCATTACGCACTCCAAATGGAATAAATCGACCAAATAACAAAGTCACAATCCCATAACGCTCATAAAATTTATGAATTTTATCAATTCGCTCTGGAGGCACCATGTTGGCAAAAAATTTGATTTCAAACAGTTTAGGGCCAAGCTTTCTGCCTAATGTATAACAAATCAAATCTGATAAATAGGCCCCCATATAGACGCCTATAAATAGACGGGACAAATAGTCCGGGTAATGACTAGCCAATACGCCTGAAATGAACAACATACCATCTTCAGAAACAGGAATATTTAGACCTGCTAACAGTAATGCGCCAAATATAATCCAGTGTGCATACTGAATATTTGCCTGAATAAATTGCAAAAGCTCTTCCACAACTAAACCCTTTTTCTAAGATGAATTAATTTGGTTTAAGTATACCCGAAGTGCTTTTTTTTAGCTCTTGGTTTGTTTATTGGAAACTACGTTAAGGAAGGGTAATTAAAAATAAATTTGAGCAATAAAAATGCTATTTTGAAATGAATATTCAATGCGATGATCTAACAGCCGCTTAAAACTGAAACGGCTGTTAGACTAAATAAAGCCTAATGGAAAATTGATTCAAATGAAAACCCGTTAAATTCGATAATTTCCTTCAACCTTTTTAAGGCATCCATTTGAATTTGTCTAATTCTCTCACGGGTCACACCCAGCTCTGTTGCTACCTGCTCCAATGTAGAATGTTCATATCCACATAATCCATATCGCCTACAAATGACCTCACGTTGCTTATCCGATAACTGATATAACCAATCAGTGATATTATTTTTCATGCCTTCCTCCTGAAGTTTCTCAACAGGCGTGCTGTCCGCTTCATCAGAAATTGATTCTAGCAAAGGCTTATCGAAATCTTTTCCTCCTGGAATATCAACTGAAGTTACACGCTCATTGAGTTTAAGCATTTTCTCGACTGTCTTGAGCGGCTTATTCAGATATTGTGCTATATCTTCAGCAGTTGGGTCATGATCCATTGTCTGGGCCAGATGCTTCTGTGCTTTCAGATAGACATTCATTTCTTTAACAATATGAATCGGTAACCGAATGGTACGGGTTTGATTCATAATTGCCCTTTCAATGGTTTGTCTGATCCACCATGTGGCATAAGTAGAAAACCTGAAACCACGCTCGGGATCAAATTTTTCCACCGCACGTATCAACCCTAAATTACCTTCCTCAATCAAATCAAGTAAAGGAAGGCCACGATTTAAATAGCGTCGAGAAATTTTTACTACTAATCTCAAATTGCTTTCAATCATGATTCTTCTTGCTTCATCATCGCCTTTAAGCGCACGAGAACCATAAGTTTTTTCCTGATCGGCAGTTAGCAGCTTTGATTTTCCCAATTCATTCAGATAAATCCGGGTTGCATCAAAATGATTCTCGCCTTGCGTTTCACTAGTTTGTTCCGGCTTGATTTTTTCCTCAATCAATTCTACCGGATCAGCATCAATAACGATTTCATCAGATAAAAGAGCAACATCTTCCCCAACTGTTTCAATTACATCCACTTTCATTACACACCTCAAAAAAACAAGCCGGTTTAAAGCCGACAAAAATTCATCTAAGCTAAGGTAAATAATTGAGCGGATTTACAGATTTTCCATTCTTACGAATTTCAAAGTGTAAAGTCGCTTGCTTACCTTTCCCTAGTCCCATTTCAGCAATGACTTGGCCTTTTTTGATATCCTGCCCTTCTTTGACCAAAAGGCGGTGATTATTAGCATAAGCACTTAAGTACAAATAATTATGCTTAATAATTAATAGATTACCGTAGCCAACCAATCCATTCCCGCTATATACCACTTCCCCAGCCTCGGCTGCCTTGATTGGCTGTCCAATTTTTCCACCAATATCAATTCCTTTATTACCAGTTTGAGAAAAGGTTTTGACTAGCTTTCCTCGTATCGGCCATTGCCAGTGAAACTTTAACACCTTTTTTTTAGCCTTTGATACTGTTAGTTTTTTTTGTGACGTATTTCTCGGTTTTTTTATCTGTTTATGTGACGCAGGTCTCCTTTTTAAGGGTTTTTTAAGTTTTATTGACGATTTTTTCTGACTGCTTTTTTCTCCGAACAGCTTGATTTTTTGTCCAACAAATATGTTATGGGGTTTAGAAATATTATTCCATTTGGCTAATTGCAAATAGCTATAACCAAATTTAAAACCTATGGAAAATAACGTGTCACCTTTTTTCACGATGTAATATTTAGCCTTGGCTCGTCCCGCAGGAACGGGATACTTTGTTCTTTTAACCGGTGCATAATTTGGTTTATAGGTACAGCTAGTGCTAACCAATAAAGTCAGCATTGATATAAAAATTAGACAAAATACTTTGTTGGCCATCAATCCAGAGATTTTAAAATTATTTTTTTTGCCAGATTTATCTTGGCAGCTAGATAATCATTTCCGCCTCGATCAGGATGTATCTTTTGTATCAGTTTTCGATGTGCAGCAATGACCTGCTGCTTTGTTGCTCCCGGTTTTATGCCAAGAATATTATAAGCTTCCTCCAAAGCCATATTACTGCCGGCAGCTGATCTTGGATTTGCTCGCTCCGAGGCGGCTTGCTTAGCCCCCCGCATCATTAGCCATAATTTATATAAACCTGGTGCCAGACGCAAAATCACAGGAACAATTCTAAGCAAAAAGGCAAGACCGATACCAATAGCGGCGAAAACCCAGTTCAACCGTCCTGTTGCACCCAAAATAATCAATGTAGCAACAAATAATGTGGCACCTAATGTTCTGATATATCTAGCCACCAATTCTGGTGGGGCTTTCTGAAACCAACGAATTCCAAAAAATAAGGCGATGATAAAAACAATAAGTAACAGTCTAGCCAAAATACTTCCCGCTATTGTTTTTCAACACAATCATTTTAACCATCATAAAATATATCGATCTTTTTTAACATTTACCTATATTTCATGCTCAATTCATCCATTCCAGTTCTTGGGTTTGCTGCATTCAGTGGCGCAGGAAAAACTACTTTATTGACAAAAGTCATTCCGATACTCGTTAACAACAATCTTCAGCCAGGATTGATCAAACACAGTCATCATAATTTTGATATAGATAAACCCGGAAAAGACAGCTACAAACTAAGAAATGCCGGTGCATCACCTGTCTTATTGGTTTCGAAATATCGTCGGGCAATAATCACCGATTTTATCGAACCACAAGAGCCACGTTTGTCAGACCAACTAAAAATAATAGACCAAACTCAACTTGATTTGATCCTGGTTGAAGGATTTAAGTCAGAAAATTTCCCTAAGATTGAAGTTTATCGCCCCGAATTGAAAAAGCCATTGCTCTTTCCTGATGACCCTAGCATTATCGCAATTGCATCCAATGTTAAATTAAAAACCCCAGGGTACATTCAACTTCTTGATTTGAACACACCCGAAACAATAGCGACATTTATAATGACCGAATTTATGGAAAAAACCAAAAATAATTAGTGCTGATGATTATGATCGGGGGCGGGAGAATTTTGACTATGTTGGAAGCTCTTGTTCATCATGGGTTTTACGCCCGCCCCATAGCCATAAACCATTTGGCCACCTAAATCAGCCCCAAGTGACATTATCAATATAATCAAACCCGCTAAAAATAAATGAATAATATTGGCAAAACCCTTAATGCTTGATTTAGAAAAGAACCGCCAAATTGCCAAAAAAGTCGATAAAAAGGCAACCGTCAGCCCAAAATGCTCATGCCTTTCCATAATTTCATGAACTTCGCCGCCATGTGGTAAAGTCTCCGCGGCTTGAAAACCTGCTATTACAGCTGCCAGAACCCCAATGGTTCCAAAATATAGCAATGCACTGGCAGTACTTCGCCAATTTTCATTGTTTGTAACAGAAGCGATCAGATCCAGAATAAAAAAAGCACTTAAAAAAGCAATTGGAAAATGAACGATTAAAGGATGAATATTAGGCATAACTGCCAAACCCGGAAAAAATTCCGGCATCAAGACTGCAGGGCCTTCTGCCAAAACATGATCAATTAATGATAAAAATTTTTCTATATAAGCTGCAGCGCCATCATTATGATCCGTTGCATTTCCATGAATAAAAAAGTTAAATGAATTTTCAAACATTTTCTAAGATTAACCCAATAATTATGAAGATTGTGTCAATGTGACACAAAAAATCAATTCATTCAATATGCAGGGTAAATTTCTGTACATGACAAAAATCTATGGAATGGAGTTAAGTGATTGAAATAAAAAGACACGCGCAAAGCAAGCAATGTAACTGTTTGTGTAACGTGGTTAAAAAGGCAAGTCAGTTGTTAAATTAATTTTTTGATCGTTCCGATGAAACAAGACAACTTATCTGGCGCCTTTACCCCAAAGAACAACTTCAATGGTATGAAGCATAATATTTAAATCTAGAAATAAACTGTAGTTTTTGACGTAATATAAGTCATATTGCAGTTTCTGTATGGTGTCATATTCATCCGCCCCATAGGGGTAGCATAACTGGGCCCAACCGGTAATACCAGGTTTCACACGATGTCTTTCGCGATAATAAGGAATTCTTTTCTCGAACCCTTCAACAAACTCAGGACGTTCAGGCCGCGGACCAACAAAACTCATTTGGCCACCGAGGACATTAAAAATTTGTGGTAATTCATCAATACGACACATTCGAATAAATTTTCCGACTCTGGTAATTCGACTATCCAGTTTTTGCGCCCATTGTGCACCATTTTTTTCCGCATCAGGAATCATGCTTCTGAATTTAATAACGTTAAAATTCTTATTGTTTTCGCCCACTCGGACTTGTTTATAAAAAATTGGCGCCTTCCATCCACTTTCCAACATAATTGCAATTGCCGTTAACAACATAACGGGCCACGTCACCAATAACAAAAAAGAACTAGCCACAATATCGAAAAATCTTTTTCCAATGGTTCTCAAACCGCTTTGTGCAAAACCATCTGAAAAAACCAGCCAACTGGGATAAAGATTTTCCAAATAAATAAGCCCCTGTTCACGCTCATAAAAACTCATTAAATCCATAATCTGAATGCCAGACATTTTGCAATCCAGCAACTCATCTGTAGGCATCGCTTTTCGCCTGTCATCCAGAGCCACAACAATTTCATCAATATTAAGTTGATCGGCAATTTCATTAATTTTATGACCATCATTGATGATCAATTTTTCTTCAACTTTACATTTTTCATCTTGGATGGGTACAAAACCAGCAATTGTAAAACCCCTGACCAAATAACTATCATTTAAGGCGACAAGCTTACTGGCCTTTTTTCCGCAACCAATGACAAGAACCCTTCTTTGAATGCGTTCGAGATTGACATACTTATAAAACAAGTAACGGGATAACATTATCCCGATGAATGCCAAAATTAAAGCAACACCAAGAACACTCCTCGCCATTTGGAATTCAGGAAAGATATAATATATTGAGACCAGAATAAAAATTGCCGCAGAAAAACTGATACAAACCCTGGGCAGCAATTCATAATCATCCCATGCCAGGCTTCTACGATACAAACCAAGACCAGCACTGCTTAGGACCAGAACCGTTGAAAAAATAATACTGGCCAAATAGATCTCTTCGTCTGTATACCACGATGGATCCCACAAAAACCGAATCTCACTGCCGAAATACATGGCACTGTAAAACAGGCAAAATTCGACAATCATCAGCCATAGATACGCACTGGATAAATAATGACGAAAAATTCTTATCACTGGTTTCCCTGAGTAGTTTAAAGTTTATGCACTCTTATAATTTTTATTGAATGGCATTAGTATAGACTATCGAAAGCTGGCTATAAAATCACTTCCAGTCTTTTTCCTGAATTAATCGTTTAACATATTGGATGGGTATGGCATAAGTGATACCACTTGGATTAGACAAAATGGCTTCTTTACTTTCCTTTATGAATACTTTATTTATCACACCAATCACATTGCCATTTTCGGCATCATAAACCGGACTGCCACTGTTCCCCGGATAAGCAGTGGCATCAAGCTGAAAAACATCATAGGGTTCTCGCAAACGCTTCATCAGCTTTGCATTCAGTTGACGGGCTTTTATCATTGGAATCACCATAGGCGTTATGGCCGAAACAATTCCCCGATGTGTCACAGGATAAAGCCCAAGAATCATCCCGATGGGATAGCCGGTAAAAGCAATTGATTGGCCTTCCCGGACCTGTTCAGAATTTCCCAAAGTCAAAGGCAACAAATGGCCTTTTATCAGTTTAAGAACAGCAATATCATGCTTGCCATCAATAGCAACCGTTTTTACAACGGCCATTTTACTCTGCTTGTCCTTTCTGAAAAAAACCGCTAGTTTTTCCAGTTTTTCATGATTTAATTTTTCCGGAAGCACATGTGCATTGGTGATAATCAAACTACCTTTATCAACAACAAATCCCGTTCCTCTGAATAAAGCCCGGGGGCTGCGAGCAGGCATATAGGTTCCTACAGCAACGATACCGGGCTTGAGTTTTTTAACCGTTTCGGACAGTTCCTTGGCATTAGCAGGTGACAGTAACATAAAGGGCAAAATCAACACCCAGGCAAACATAAAGGTACAGTTAAAAGCTCTCATTAATTAATTGTCATGATAAATTTTCCACTCAAATTACCGTTCAGGGGTAAACTAACAACCCCATTTTCAGGTGAGCCCCGCCAAAATTGTGAATTATGAATCAGCTTTACTTCTTTTTTTTCATTCAAACCAAAAACCATCACTTTTCGGATAGCATTGCTTATTGAAAAATTCACTTGCTCAACAAAAGATTGACAGACAAAAAACACCAGCATTTTCTCGATAACCAGCCCCGATATATTTTTGGAATCTGTTTTCACTGTGTTTATGAATGCCTTGGGTGGTGAATCGGTAGAAACAGACAAAACCACCAAAAACTCATCTTCAAATGAAGGAGCGGATGGTAGTATTTCCAGTCGCCAATTTCCATTATCAAACCAGGATTTGCTGCCACCACCACGTTCAAAATCACTGCCGTTTAAATCTTTATCATCGCCGTCAGCCTCCACATAATACCGATAATCCTTACCGCCAACCACTCGAATTAAGGCCTTCTCAGGCAAAATCCGAGTCACTTTAAGATAACTCTGCCGGTTTTGAATAATCGCTGTTGTCTGTTCGCTCTCTAAAATACCATTTGTTCTGCTGCCTTTTAACAGTTTCAAACCATTGACTTTGGGCCTCTTTACAGTATGCAGCAACCATTTTTTAGTAAACTTTGGATTGGTTGAACTCACCTGATCATAAACAACTATCTGGTCAGCCATAGGGAAATAGACAAACTGCCTGGTTATCTTTTTTACTTTCCCGCCTTGCCCATTATCGTCAAAAACAGTATTATTATAAGCCCTTGTTAAATCAGTAAAAATATAGTAATATTCAGAATTTTTGGCGGCGTAATTTTGTAATATAGCCCCCTCAAAATGCAATCCGGAATTAAAATTTTTGAACCAATGATCAAGATTGATAATACTACTGCCTGTCGGCTGAATAATCCTTTGACCGCCATCAGCCACATTTTTCAAAAAAAACCAATTTGGCCTCACTGTTTCGCCTGGTCTTAACACCAACAAACTGTTTTTCGCCACGGTTCTAATGGAATAATGTAACCGGTTTTCCGAGTAATACTGGTTATAAACACTACTGTTTACGACTAATGGTGCCTCTTTAAAAACAGTAAAATGACCAGCATCATAGTGACCATGATGGGCGAAAGAATGACCGGCCTTGAAACTTATAAAAGTATCGTTTTTTTGCCATCCAGAACGAAAATAGGCATAATTTGTAGCCTTTCTTCCAAAAATTCTAGCATTGTCAAGATAAGGCGCTAACGAAGCCAAACTGCCATCACCCAGTGACGAGACAGATGGGTCAGGAAATAACAACAACCCCCATTGGTAGCCATGATAATAACTTGATAATCCGTACAATTGCTGTAAAAAATTGGCATAACCGGCCAAAACAGGATCCCTGGTCAGGCTAACAATCAGATCAATCACTCTTTTTGTCTCGTCTTTTAAATCAACCCGGGAACCTTCATCGCCAAAACCTTCAATACGATGATCGGGACGCGTCGCATAAACATGCCAAAAACCGACAGTCCGCATTAATTCGAGAATTTTCCGGCTATTTTTGGCCTCTTTAAGACCATTTACATAAGCATTTGCTGCCAAGGCAAACGGAAATGCCCGATTTTGAATCCAGTAATTGTATCCTTCCGGCCAGATTTCAGTATGTGCCAGGGCTTCTATTGCCTCAAGAAAATAGCCCTGTGCCCGTTTTCTTAACTGCTGGATTCCGGGGAAATCTTCAGGTAATACAATCGCACAAATCCAGGCCATAGCAGCATAACTTGAACGACTATGCCACAAGGAGGCCGAATCACCATCCAGTATATCTAGAATATCAATTAAACCATTGGCAATTTTTTTTTCAATTCCCTGCCTTTCCTTGTCTTTTTGAGCCAAACTGGAGTAAAAGAGATCATAAGCCAGCGCTAGTTTCCAGGCGTTACTGTCATTATCATCAGCTTCCGGAGAAACCAAATCGAAATTTGACATGGCATCCAGCAATTTTTCTGCGGCAGTAACCTGATTTTTTGCCAACCAACAAGATAAAAGAAAAAGCATTTGTTTTGATTGACAATGTGATTGGAATGATACGTTTAGCGTGGAAAGTGAAGAAATCCTTTTTTTTATAGGTAGCGCCAACCCTTGACCATTCCATCTTCTCAACCCGGTCAAAATAATCCTGGGGTGTTTTTCGATAACCTTTCCGTCCAGCCCCCCCTTAATGTGGCGCGGGTTCTGTGAAAAATCTTTAAAAAAAACAACACCTAAAATTGAAATAACAACAACAAAACAACATAATAAAAATTTAATCGACCAATAATTCATTTATTCTGATTCAACACTCCCATAATGAGTAAGCTTTTGTTAGTTTTAACCATTTCTCAGAAATATGGTTTGCCATTCATCCATGCTTTTCCAATAATCCAAGCTATAATAATGGCATCAATTTTTTTTGCCGACACCAAATAAGGATATGCCTACGCTAATTCACCAATTATTTCTTGAGACCGTTAAAAATAATCCCGATGCGCTTGCGCTCGTCCACAAAAAACAAGTGTGGAATTATAACCAGTTCAATCACCTTGTTGTTGAGCAAGCCCATGCATTAGCCGGATTAAACTTAAAACCACAACAGCGGGTCGCCATCTTTTTGCCCAAACAGATTGAAACGGTATCCAGCTTTTTCGCTACAACTATGGCAGGCGGTGTTTTTGTACCTGTAAACCCAGTTCTAAAAGCCCCGCAAGTCATTCATATATTACAAGATTGCAATGTACAAATTCTTATTACTTCAAAAAGCCGCTTGCAAGGTCTTGTTGAATATTTACCCGATTGTACTGATTTACACAGCATAATACTGGTTGATGATAATGTCCCTCCAGAACTTAAACTGGAAACAATTCAAATCATTCCCTGGCAAGATTATCTATCCCACGCCAATCAGACAAAAAAATTACCGGTCATTATTGACGCCGACATGGCTGCTATTCTTTACACCTCTGGCAGTACAGGGAAACCGAAAGGAGTCGTGTTATCACACCAGAATATTATCTTGGGAGCAAAAAGTGTCGCCGAATATCTGAGCATTACACATGACGACCGATTACTGGCAGTTTTACCATTTAGTTTTGATTACGGTTTGAATCAGCTTACCAGCTCCTTACTACAAGGTGCCAGTTGTGTGCTTCTTGATTATTTATTGCCTCGGGATGTTATTAAGGCTCTGGTCAACCAGAAAATCACAGGGTTTGCGGCTGTCCCTCCGCTATGGGCACAGCTTTCGCAACTTGAATGGCCTGAATCCATCAATGAGCATTTGCGATATATGACCAACTCGGGTGGAAAAATGCCATTAACTATTCTTGAGAAAATTCGCCAAAACGCTTCAAAAGCTGATTTTTTTTTAATGTATGGCCTCACGGAAGCTTTCCGCTCAACTTACCTGCCACCCGACCAATTACAAAAACGTCCAAATTCAATGGGTAAAGCCATACCCAATGCAGAAATCATGGTTGTTCGTGAAGATGGTTCGTCCTGCTCCCCTCACGAACCAGGTGAACTGGTCCACCGGGGGGCACTGGTAGCTTTGGGTTACTGGAATGACCCTGAAAAAACTGCTAAACGATTCAAGCCAACACCGGGCCAGCTTCAGGGCTTGCCGTTACCTGAAATAGCAGTTTGGTCTGGTGATACCGTCACCGTGGATGAAGACGGATATTTTTATTTCGTTGGCCGAAAGGACGATATGATAAAAACTTCCGGTTATCGTGTCAGCCAGACTGAGATTGAAGAAGTCATTTATGCTTCCGGCCTGGTTAAAGAAGTCGTGGCATTGGGTATTGAACATGAAACTTTGGGTCAGGCCATTTTACTGGTTGTCAGTGTCGAATCGGAATCAGGCTATAATTCACAGGGACTGATCAATCTATGCAAAAACCAACTGCCGAATTACATGGTACCTGCAAAAATAGAAGTATTACCTTCTTTACCCAAAAACCCCAATGGAAAAATTGACCGTACCCTGTTAACAAAACAATTTGCCGACATATTCAAATAATATGAAAAAAACTGCTCCTCAACATGCCCCAATGGATCAATTTCCTGTCAGTAACAACAATCTGGTTATTGGCGATCTTGAACTGACACAAGTTGTTGAACGTGTCGGTCAAACTCCTTTTTATGCCTATGACCGGCAATTATTAACCCAAAGGGTCAACGATCTGCGTAAAGCCATGCCAGAAGGCCTAAAAATTCACTACGCAATGAAGGCCAACCCTATGCCAGCAATCGTTCAGCACATGGCCACTATTACAGACGGGCTTGATGTCGCTTCAGCTGGTGAAATGAAAGTTGCGCTTGACACCATCATGGCTGCTGAAAAGATAAGTATGGCTGGCCCAGGAAAACGACCTGAAGAATTAAGGCAAGCTATTGCATCACATATTACCATCAATGTCGAGTCATGTAATGAACTTGAAATACTTGCCAATCATTCCGAACAGCTTGGAATAACTGCCAATGTCGCCATTCGTATCAACCCGGCTTTTGAACTGAAAGCCTCCGGAATGAAAATGGGCGGCGGACCAAAACAATTTGGTATCGATGAAGAACAGGTCCCTGATGTGCTGAAACGTATCAAAGTATTAAATTTGCATTTCAAAGGCTTCCATATTTTCAGTGGCTCGCAAAACCTGAAGGCCGATTCTATCATCGATGCGCAGCAAAAAAGTATTGCTCTAGCCATTCGCCTGGCCGATTTCTGTCCATCTCCAATTGAAAAATTAAATATTGGTGGCGGCTATGGCATTCCGTATTTCCCAGGCGATACTTGTCTTGATACTGACGCAGTTGGCGAAGCTTTGAATAACACCATGCAAGATGCCAAAAAACAAATTCCTTCAGCAGAAATCATTATTGAATTGGGTCGATACCTGGTCGGGGAAGCAGGCATTTATGTGAGTCGGGTCATTGACAAAAAAATATCACGTGGTCAGGTTTTTTTAGTTTGTGATGGAGGCTTGCACCACCATCTGGCTGCCTCAGGTAATTTTGGACAGGTCATCAGGAAAAATTACCCGACCGTGATTGGTAATAAAATTAATTCTGATAATAAAGAAACGGTCAATATTGTCGGACCACTCTGTACACCACTGGACATTCTTGCCGACAAGATTGAATTACCCAAGGCAGAAATTGGTGATTTAGTCGTTATTTTTCAATCCGGAGCTTATGGAATAACGGCCAGCCCCATCAACTTTTTAACCCAGCCTGGCGCTACCGAAATCCTTATATAACTGTTTCAAGGGTATTAATCTTTCGATAGTCCATACAAAAAATACCCCTGCCAAGTCAGCTCCATAAATGAATAGTTGGAAAATTGGCCTAAACATTGTTCTTAAGCCGCTATTTCTTTATACTTAGCGGTTTTTAACCTAAATGAGATCGACCATGGAAAAACCATTCGTTTTGCACATGCTGACCACTGCAAAAAATTTAAGCCCATTTGATGTCAATATGGCAATCGATGCCGGATGGATAGCCCCGATACCTTATACTTATGTTGAAGCCAGCGAAGTTCGGGGGTTGGTTCAGGATGTTATCTTTTCCCGTAGCGCCAAGGGTCTGAAAAGCACGGGCATCTTTATCGGTGGTCGGGATACCAAAGAAGCAATGGACATGCTGAAAACAGCAAAAAACTCCATGGTCCCTCCTTTCGAAGTTTCAGTTTTTGCAGACCCAAGCGGAGCCTTCACGACAGCGGCCGGAATGGTGGCATGTGCTGAACGTGAAATCGTCAATAAATTTAATCTTCCATCATTGGAAGGACTTAATATTTTGATCCTTGGTGGGACCGGCCCGGTCGGTCAGGTAGCTGCAGTCATTTCAGCCCAAGCCGGGGCCAATGTCAAACTGGTCGGTCGCCAATTGGAAAAAGCGCAACGTATTGCTGATTGGTGTAATCAGGAATTTGGCAAAGGTGAAATCAATATTGAAGCGGGCGCTGACGCAGAAAAAGGCGAATATATCAAAACCACCGATATTGTTTTTGCAACCGGTGCCGCAGGAATTGAATTATTAAGTGCTGAGCTTATTGCTTCTGCCCCGCAGTTAAAAGTAGCTGCCGATGTTAATGCTGTACCTCCTGCCGGAATTGCCAACCTTGATCCGTTCCATGATGGCACCCTAATTGAGGGTTCCAACAGCGGCGCAATCGGCATCGGAGCATTGGCCATCGGTAATGTCAAATATCAGGCACAAAATCGGCTACTGAAAAAAATGATTGAATCCGATGAAGCGATTTACCTTAGTTTTGAGGATGCTTTCGAATTAGCCAGAGAATACGTTAAAACCAAAAGTTAAGCAACCCATGCATACCCCAAAAAGTCTCATTTTTTAAAAAAAAGACACTTAAAATTTGGTCATTAATAACCTTGGTTTTTTAACCTTTACCCTATACTTTATTCGGTCCCCAAGAACTATAATCACAGAGAATTTTAAATGGCGAAAAGAAGCATTCTCCACATGTTTGACCCCATGCCCCAAAACAGCCCATTCGATGTCAACATGGCTTTGGATGCTGGTTTCGACATGTTGGTGCCGTACAATAATGTAAGATTAGACAGCATTCACCGTCTGGTTCAGGATGCAATTTTTTCAAGAGGGCCATCCGGGGTAAGAAAAACTGCCATTTTTATTGGCGGCAGAGATTTAAACCTGGCTATGAATATGTTAAATACCAGCAAATTAGCCATGGTCCCTCCATTTGAAATTTCTGTTCTCACCGACCCCAGCGGAGCTTTTACCACGGCTGCGGCACTAGTTGCATTGGTAGAAAAACAGCTTCAGGAAAAACACAACTTAAAACTTAAAGGCTGTAACGCTGTAGTTTTTGGCGGTACCGGACCTGTTGGCGTTGCAACTGGAGTTATTGCCTCTCTTGCTGGCGCAAACACAACTATTGTTGATCATCTTTCTGTGGGTGCAGCTACCGATTTGGCTGATGAATTTAATCGTCTATGTGGTTCCTCTTTAACAGGAGCGGTAGCCAGTTCAGATCAAGAAAAAATTACTCTAATCAGCGATGCCGATATCATTTTTTGTACCGCCAAAGCCGGTATCCAGGTCATTAGCCCAGATGTATTGAAAACCGCCAAACTACTTAAAGTAGCTGGCGATGTTAACGCGGTGCCACCACCAGGTATTGCCGGGATAAAATCCAAAGACCATGGTGAGCCACTCATTCATGCGGCAGAATTAACAAATGCAGTTGGTGTTGGACCATTAGCCGTTGGCAATATCAAATATAAATTACAACACGCTTTGCTAAAAAAATTATTGGAAAGAGAAGCTGATCAAGACAAGCCCGTGTATCTGGATTTTCGTGAAGCCTTCAGTTTTGCCAGAACCCTTGTGTAGAGATTAAAACACTATGGCAACCAACAGCATTATTTTTGATGTTTTGTGTGTCGGACATGCCTCTTATGATTTAATCTTCTCTGTCCCGTATCATCCGAATGCCGATGAAAAAATTGTTGCCGACAATTTTACTGGTTGTGGCGGTGGACCCGCTGCAAATGCAGCAGTCTGTGTTTCCCGACTGGGTTTAAAAGCCGCTTTTGCCGGTTTTTTGGGAACTGATCTTTATGGCGACAAACATAAGGATGAATTCACTCAAGAAAAAGTAAATACCAATTATCTGGTTCGCGGCCCATCCCCTACCCCTTTATCTGCTATTTTGGTCAAACCGAATGGTCAACGCGCTCTGATAAATTACAAAGGTGAAACTGAATATTTACCGACAGATTATCTGAATTTGTCAGATTTGCAAACAAAAGTCATTTTGTTCGATGGTCATGAACCTGACTTGTCATTATCCTTGGTCGAATTTGCGCAAAAACATGCTATTCCAACTGTACTTGATGCGGGTTCCTTGCACATCGGTACCGAACAATTGATGGACAAAGTCGATTATTTGGTTTGTTCAGAAAAATTCGCCAAACAAGTTGCTGGAGATGTAGAAACAGCATTAACTCAATTAGCAAAGAAATCACCCACCACTGTCATTACACTGGGAGAAAATGGCCTGATATGGCAAGCTGGTGACAAACAAGGCAGTCTGTCTGCTTTTTCCATCAATGCAGTCGATACAACCGGTGCTGGGGATGCATTTCATGGTGCATTCGCGGCAGCTCTCGCCAACAATTTTAATTGGCTTGAGACTTTAAAATTTGCAAGTGCAACGGGTGCACTTTGTTGCACCAAAATCGGAGCCCGTCCCGGGTTGCCGAAATTAAACGAACTTCAGTCTTTCTACCAGCGCTGAAAAATCAGCATTCAAAACAGATATCTCAGTAAAGCAATCAAATTTGCTATAATAGCGACCATTTTTCGCTATCAAATGAGAACAATTAGCATCGATCATTTCTTACTCATACGGGTTTCGGATCATACATCAAACAACTGCATCATTCGTACCCAGTAATTTAAAATAATAATGGAACAAAACAAGACATATAAACCCTGCGACCTTGTCATCTATGGCGCCTTGGGCGACCTGTCAACGAGAAAATTATTAATTTCTCTGTTTCGACTCGATAAAGCCGATTTATTGGAAAAGGAAACCCGCATTATTGGCATTGACAGGTTTGACAAAACAGATTCAGAATTTATTGAGCTCGCCAGAAAAAGCCTGGAAAACTTTCTGAAAGACAGCATCGACGAGACTGTTTGGCAACGATATGCGAACAGGCTTTGCTATTTAAAAGTCGATTTGACACAAATGGATCAATATCAAAAGCTTCAGGAAGTTGCTAACCCAGATTCCAGAGTCATGGTGAATTATTTTGCTGTTGCTCCTTTCCTATTCAAAAACATTTGCAAGGGGCTTGATCAATGTGGCATTTTAAATGATGAAGCACGTATGGTAATGGAAAAACCCATTGGCCATGATCTTGCCTCTTCCATTGAGATTAACGATGCTGTCGCTGAAGTATTCGAAGATAATCAGATTTTCCGGATAGATCATTATCTTGGTAAGGAAACAGTGCTCAATCTGCTTGCATTGCGATTTGCCAATTCTATCTTTACCACCAACTGGGATCACAATACTATTGACCATATTCAAATCACGGTTGCTGAAGAAATTGGCATTGAAGGACGCTGGGAATATTTCGATAAAACCGGGCAATTGCGCGATATGCTGCAAAATCATTTGTTACAAATTCTGACTTTTGTTGCTATGGAACCACCCGTCAATCTCAAGGCAGAAAATATTCATAGCGAAAAGATCAAGGTTCTAGATGCCTTGCGACCCATCACCAAATGTAATGTTGAACAAGTCACAGTTCGTGGCCAATATACAAAAGGATTTCTCAGGGCAAATGAAGTTCCCGGCTATCTTGAAGAAGAAGATGCTAACAAGGAAAGTAAAACTGAAACCTTTGTAGCGCTTCGTGTCGATATTGATAACTGGCGCTGGGCTGGCGTACCGTTTTACCTACGGACAGGTAAGAGAATGAATCATAAACGAACAGAAATTGTCGTCTATTTTAAGCACTTGCCACACAATATTTTCAAGGACAGCTTTAAAGATCTTCCGCCCAATAAACTGATTATTCATTTGCAGCCAAACGAAGGCGTAGACATTGAAATTCTCAACAAAGTACCTGGTATTGATGGCGATATTAAGTTACAGAAAACCAAACTGGATTTAAGTTTTCTGGAAACATTTAAAGAACATAAAATCTTCGGTGGCTACGAAAAATTGATTCTGGAAGCCCTACGTGGAAATCCAACTTTGTTTCTGAGCCGCGAAGAAATAGAACATGCCTGGAGATGGATTGATTCCATACAGGATGCCTGGAAAACCACTGGTGATGTCCCTAAAAATTATCCTGCCGGAACATGGGGGCCGATTGCTTCGGATTCACTATTGGCAAGAGATAACCGAGCATGGGAAGAATAAATTCCAGTTCACCTATTTTAACAATTGAAAAACAACATGATAAAAGAATTTTTATTCGAAAATCGACAACAACTTTTCGCTCAATTAAGCAAAGATTGTAGAAATCACCTACAACATAGCTTGATAGCTAATGATTCGACGAGCCTCCTGGTTTCTGGTGGCAGTACCCCTGCACCATTATATAAGGCCCTTTCAAAAACTGACCTTGACTGGCAACGTATCCATGTGGCATTAGTCGATGAACGCTGGGTTGATCAAGAACATGACGCCAGCAATGAAGCACTGATTCGCCACAGCCTGCTGATCAACAACGCCCTAAAAGCGCCGTTCACTGGAATGAAAACTTCTGCTCCAAGCGCAAAAGAAGGACAAGCTGAAACAGAAATTGCTTATCAAAAATTGCCAAAACCATTTTCTGTGATTCTATTAGGCATGGGTAGCGATGGACACACAGCATCTTTATTCCCCCATGCCGAAGGACTCGAAACAGCGCTAGATGAAAAAAACACCCAGCTAACTGCTGCAATCACTGCTAAACAAAGTGAAGTAACTGGAGTCAATACCGAAAGGCTCACCTTGACTTTAACCGGTTTGTTACAATCAGATCGATTAATTCTATTGATTACCGGAGATGAAAAACTTTCTGTTTTCCGTCAGGCCATGTCTGACGGTCCTGTTGAAGACATGCCAATACGCGCCCTGCTTCGCCAGAATACAGTTCCTTTTGAAATCTATTGGGCCCCATGAATTTAAAAACATAGGAGAAGCTTTATGCATCCTGTCGTAGAACTCGTTACAGAAGATATCATTAAACGCAGCCGTGAAACCCGAGCAGTATATCTGGGCAGACTCGATGCTGCTGTAGAAAAAGGCCCGCACCGCGCAGCATTAGGTTGTGGCAATCTGGCACACGGTTTCGCAGCATGTCCCGCCAGAGATAAAGCTGACTTGGCCGATAATAAAAAACCCGATGTTGGCATTATCTCTTCATACAACGACATGTTGTCCGCCCACGAACCTTATAAAGATGCTCCAGCACTGATTAAACAAGCTATCAGGGAAGCTGGAGGGGTTGCCCAATTTGCTGGGGGTGTTCCTGCTATGTGTGATGGCGTCACCCAGGGCCAGCCTGGTATGGAACTTTCACTATTTAGCCGCGATGTAATTGCCATGGCAACTGCTGTTGGGCTGGGTCATAATATGTTTGATGCAGTACTTTATCTGGGAGTCTGCGATAAAATAGTTCCGGGACTATTGATTGGTGCATTATCTTTTGGCCATTTACCTGCGGTTTTTATTCCCGCTGGTCCAATGCCCAGCGGTATTACCAACAAGGAAAAAGCCCGGGCCCGGCAAAAATACGCAGAAGGCAAAATCACCCGAAAGGAACTTCTGGAATCCGAATCAAAATCCTATCATAGCCCCGGCACCTGTACTTTCTATGGTACGGCAAATAGTAACCAGATGATGGTCGAGATTATGGGGCTGCACCTCCCCGGCAGCTCTTTTGTTAACCCTTATACACCTTTACGTGATGAGCTAACCAGAGCAGCAGCCAAACAAGTCTTGAAATTTACTACCCTGGGCAATGATTTTAGGCCGATTGGTCATGTTATCAATGAAAAAGCCATCGTTAATGCCATTATTGGACTATTGGCTACCGGGGGATCAACAAACCATACCATGCATTTGGTTGCAATCGCCAAAGCTGCAGGGATTATAATCAACTGGGATGATTTTGATAAATTATCGAAAGTAATACCACTTTTGACCCGAATTTACCCAAACGGAGCTGCTGATGTCAATCATTTTCATGCTGCTGGGGGGATGGGTGTATTAATTAGAGAACTGCTTGATAATGGGCTTTTACACGTTGATATCCTGACCATTAACGATGAACCTGGTTTAAAAAATTACAGCAAAGAACCTATGTTAAAAAATGGCAGATTAATTTGGCAACTCAGCCCGGAACAATCTCTGGACCCTGATGTTTTAAGCACCGTATCAAAACCTTTTGCTGAAGGTGGAGGTCTTCATGTCATGCATGGCAATCTGGGACGGGGTATTTCTAAAATTTCTGCCCTTAGGGAAGGCCATTATGTCGTTGAAGCTCCTGCCATAGTGTTTGACGACCAGGATGACTTGATGACTGCATTTAATCGTGGCGAACTGGAAAAGGATTTTGTCGCTGTTATTCGCTTTCAAGGTCCAAAATCTAATGGCATGCCTGAATTACATAAATTAACCCCCCCACTTGGCCTGTTACAAGACAAAGGCTTTAATGTGGCCTTGGTCACAGATGGCAGAATGTCTGGGGCATCAGGTAAGGTTCCCTGTGCAATTCACATGTGCCCGGAATGTGAGGATGGCGGGCCTCTGGCAAAAGTTAGAAATGGTGATATCATCCGTCTGGATACCATCAATGGAACAGTTAATGTGCTGATTGATGAACGGGAATTTAATGCACGCAGACCTGCTGTCAATCATGCAAAAGACCATCATCATGGCATGGGCCGGGAATTATTTGCAGGTTTCCGCTTGAATGCCTCTTCCGCTGAAACAGGTGCAACTAACGTCTTTATAAACGACTGATACTTCATTTAATAATTATTTGAGAAAAAAATGTCAACATCCATACTTGAGATTATGAATACCTCGCCGGTTATCCCGGTCATGGTTATTAACAAGCTTGAACAAGCAGTGCCATTAGCCAATGCCTTGGTTGAAGGGGGATTGACGGTACTTGAAATTACCCTACGCACCCCTGTCGCACTGGAAGCAATAAAACAAATCAAAAATCAAGTTCCCGATGCTATTGTTGGCACAGGTACGGTCATTAACCTTGAAACCCTGAAACAAGCGGTTGATGTCGGTTCTGAATTTCTAGTCAGCCCAGGCGTTACCGATAGCCTGATTGCCGCCGCACTAAAATCCGGTGTACCGATTTTACCCGGAGTTGCCACACCCAGCGAAGTCATGCAGCTTTTGGAAAAAGGAGTCACTGAGATGAAATTTTTCCCTGCTGAAGCTGCAGGAGGAGTAGCCATGTTAAAATCAATTGGCGGCCCCATTCCACAAGCAACATTTTGCCCGACTGGGGGCGTTAACCCAAAAAATGCAGTTGACTATCTGACTTTAGAAAATGTTACCTGCGTTGGCGGCTCTTGGATGGCACCTACTGATTTAGTTGATGCCGGAAACTGGTCTGAAATAACGCGCCTTGCTTCTGAAGCTACTAGCTTGAAATAAACCAGTGTCAACAATTCCCCGACAAATCCATTTGATGGATACCACGCTTCGTGATGGTGAACAAACCCAAGGTGTCTCGTTTGCTCCTGACGAAAAAGTCAATATTGCCAAAGCACTCCTAAAATCACTTCGCGTCGACAGGATTGAGGTTGCTTCGGCTCGTGTTTCCGAAGGGGAAAAACAGGCCGTTACAAATATCAATGACTGGGCTAAACAAGAAGGTTTTGCTGGACAGGTTGAAGTTCTGGGGTTCGTCGATCATACCCGAAGTGTGGACTGGATAGTTGAAACTGGTGGTAACGTCATTAATCTTTTAACCAAAGGCAGTAAAAAACATTGCCGGGAGCAACTCAACAAATCGCTTGCTGAACATCTCGATGATATCAAAAAGACTGTCCATTACGCTCATCAAAAAGGCTTGACAGTCAATGTCTATCTGGAAGACTGGTCGAACGGTTACCATAATAGCCGCGAATATGTCTTCAGCCTAATGGATTCAATGAAAAAACTTGGCATTAGTCATTTCATGCTTCCTGATACATTAGGGGTTATGTCTCCCGATGAAGTCTTTACTAGTCTTAGTGATATGTGCAACCGCTATCCTGAGGTAATTTTTGATTTTCATCCACATAATGACTATGGCCTCGCTACTGCCAACGTGATGGCTGCTGTTCGTTCCGGCATTAGTGATATTCATTGCACAATAAATTGTCTTGGGGAGCGCGCTGGCAATGCCTCTCTTGCTCAAGTAGCCGTTGTTTTAGCCGACAAGATGCACATGCAGCTGGGTATTGATGAGACCCATATTGTACGCATCAGTAAAATGGTTGAAAATTTTTCCGGCAAATGGATTGCAGCCAATACTCCAATCATTGGTGCAGACGTATTTACTCAAACTGCCGGTATTCATGCCGATGGCGACCAAAAAGGTGGTCTCTACGAGAGCAAGTTAAAACCAGAGCGTTTTTCACGTAGACGTAAATATGCTTTGGGGAAAATGAGCGGCAAAGCCTCATTGAAAAAAAATCTTGAGCAACTGGGTATGAATTTATCTGAAGAAAACCAAAAAAAAGTTTTGGCCCGGATCGTCAACCTGGGTGACTCCAAACAGGTTATTACTGCTGAAGATTTACCATTCATCATTGCTGATGTTCTTGAAACAGAAGACTATCAACACATAAAACTTCTAAATTGCTCAATCACCAGCGGCCTGGAACTTGAATCGACAGTCAGCATTAAGGTTAAAATAAGCGGCGATACCCGGCTTGCCTCTGGCTGCGGGAATGGAGGTTTTGATGCCTTTATTGACGCGATCAACAAAATTCTGCCGGACTATCATTACTCGTTGCCCCCATTAGCTGACTATGAAGTCAGAATCCCTAAAGGTGGTCATACCAGCGCCTTGACTGAATGCGTTATAACCTGGAATTGTGGTGATAAAATGCGAAAGACCCGGGGCGTACATTCCAACCAGGTGTTTGCTTCTGTTGCTGCGGCATTAAAAATGATTAATATCCAATTGCATGAATTAAAACAAAATTGCTCACTTGGAAACCAGAATGAAATACACTAATTACGGGCTTAGTTTTTTAATAGGCTTTTTAGTAGCTGGCTGCGGTCAACAAGGCCCGCTTTATTTACCAGGCGAAAACCCCCCGATTTATGTTCCGCCTGAAGAGCGTATTTATGTACCCCCAAAAAAAACACAACGCCAGAAACAAGACCAAGACCAAGACCAAGACCAAGACCAAGACCAAGACCAAGACCAAGACCAAGACCAAGACCAAGACCAAGAATAATGGACTATTTCAATTACCGAAATCAACAACTTTATGCCGAAGATGTCGCGGTCAGTGATATTGTCACACAACATGGCACACCCTGTTATATCTACTCCAGAGCAACACTGGAAAGACACTGGCACGCTTTTGACAAAGCCTTTGGTAATCACCGGCATCTGATTTGTTACGCCGTTAAAGCAAACTCCAATATTGCTGTTTTAAATATATTGGCCCGCCTGGGCTCCGGTTTTGATATCGTTTCTGTCGGCGAGCTGGAAAGGGTTTTGGCTGCCGGTGGTAATCCTCAAAAAATTGTTTTCTCAGGTGTCGGAAAACGTGAAGATGAAATTCAAACTTCCCTAAAAACAGGAATTCGCTGCTTTAATATCGAAGTACGAGAAGAACTGGACCGAATTAATGATTTAGCATCCCAATTGGGAAAAGTTGCCCGGGTTTCATTTCGTGTCAATCCAGATGTCGATGCTCAAACCCATCCTTATATTTCAACTGGGCTAAAAGAAAATAAATTCGGCATAGATATCAAAACCGCTTTGGCAGAATATCAACGCGCTTCAAAAATGGCTAATATTGAGATAATGGGTATTGACTGCCATATTGGCTCACAATTAACTGATACCAAACCCTTTCTTGATGCATTGGAACGTATCCTGGAAATGGTTGAACAACTTAAGACCCAAAATATAAATTTGCAACATCTAGATTTGGGAGGCGGCCTGGGTATCTGCTATCAGAATGAACAACCTACTGAGCCAGGCGAATATGTAAATCAACTTTTACAACACCTACAAGAAACTGATTTTGAAATTTTATTGGAGCCCGGCCGAGCAATTGCTGGAAACGCTGGAATTCTAGTAACCAAAGTTGAATATCTAAAACCCACAACTGACAAAAATTTTGCTATTGTTGATGCAGCAATGAATGATTTGATCCGGCCCGCACTATACAGCGCTTGGCAAGATATTATTCCATTGAACACAACCAGTACAGCCGAAGAAAAACGATGGGATATTGTCGGACCCGTTTGTGAAACCGGAGATTTTCTAGGAAAACAACGTAATCTTCGTTTAACGACTGGCGATTTGCTTGCTGTTCGCTCTTCCGGTGCTTATGGTTTTACCATGAGTTCTAACTATAATTCCAGGCCCAGGCCTGCAGAAATTATGGTCGATGGCAAGCAAATTCATTTAATCCGAAAGCGTGAATCTTTACCAGACATTATTGCAGGAGAAAAAATTTTGCCATGAAAATCCAATTCACCAAAATGCATGGCTTAGGAAACGACTTTATGGTAATCGATGCAGTCAACCAAACTATTTCTCTAACTGGGGAGCAGATACGGTTCTTGGCTGACCGGCATTTTGGCATTGGCTTTGATCAATTACTTTTGGTAGAAAAAGCTACCAGCGACAATGCTGACTTTCGCTATGGCATTTTCAACGCTGACGGGGGACAAGTTGCTCAATGTGGTAATGGCGCTCGCTGCTTTGCTCGGTTTGTTCGTGATAAAGGCTTGAATAACAATAATGAAATTCGTGTCGATACTGACTCCGGTCAATTAATCCTTCGCTTTACTACTGATAATTTAATCACTGTCGATATGGGGATACCGAAACATAAACCATTGGAAATTCCTTTACTGGCAGAACAAGAAAATAAATATTACAGTGCCGAGGTCAACGGCATTGAAAAAGCTTTTGGGGCTGTATCATTAGGGAATCCACACGCTGTACTAGAAGTCATTGATATTCATACTGCTCCTGTACTTGAATTAGGTTCAGAGTTAGAAAATCATCCAATTTTTCCAGATCGAGCTAATATTGGTTTTATGCAGATCCTGGATAAACAGCATATCAAGTTACGTGTTTTTGAACGAGGTGCTGGAGAAACACTAGCCTGTGGCAGCGGTGCGTGTGCAGCGGTTGTCATTGGTATCGAACAACATTTACTCGGCAATCAAGTGACAGTTGAACTTCCCGGTGGCCAATTGGATGTCAACTGGGAAGGCCGTAATCATCCGGTGTTTATGACTGGACCAGCCGTTTCGGTGTTTGATGGGACCATAGAAATATGAATGACAAAGTAAAAATTGATATATCAGAACAACAAGTCGAGCAGTATTTACGACAACATCCAAATTTTTTTCATAATCACCTGGAGCTGCTTGAACAGATCAGCATTCCCCATCCAAGCGGCTCGGCTGTCTCTTTAATTTCAAAACAACTTGAAATTTTCCGTAATCGTCATCACGAACAAGAAAAACAATTGACTGCACTGATTGAAATTGCAAGAGATAATGATACTTCGTTCACTCGTCTGCATAAATTAACTTTATCCATGCTGGATGCAGATTCTCTAGAAAGTGTTGTGGCCAATCTTGACCAGGTCATCAAGGAAGGTTTTATAACAGACTTTGTCAGTCTGAAGATATTTAGGGAAAACCCTGAATCACCGATCGCTAACCTATTTGCCCCCCCCGAAACCCCTGCATTAAAGCATTTCGACAGTCTGCTAGAAAAAAATCTACCAACTTGTGGTCATCCAACTCTCGATCAGGCAAAATTTTTATTTGATAAAAATGCGTTAGATGTTAAATCCTGCGCTTTCATCCCCTTGGTTTTTCCCGAGTTCAAAGGTATTTTTGCTATCGCTAGCCGGCAGAAAGATCGCTTCCATTACAGCATGGGTAATCTATTGTTAACTCAGATGGGTGAAATCATTGGCACTCGGTTGATTTCGCTATTTCGACATTAATTTAATGAAACCAGAATCAACAGCCTTAATGAACGATTTTTTTTCTCAACTCAAATATGAGAAAAGAGCCTCCAGCCACACGCTAAA